>NZ_LZGX01000034.1:0-157591 GCF_001690825.1 Gilliamella sp. Fer1-1 | reverse complement strand
CTGTCTCCACCCGAGACTCAGTGAAATTGAAATTGCCGTGAAGATGCGGTGTACCCGTGGCAAGACGGAAAGACCCCGTGAACCTTTACTATAGCTTGACAGTGAACATTGAGCCTTAATGTGTAGGATAGGTGGGAGACAAAGAAGTGTGTACGCCAGTATGCATGGAGTCGACCTTGAAATACCACCCTTTAATGTTTGATGTTCTAACCTATACTTCTGAATCGAGGTAAGGGACACTGTCTGGTGGGTAGTTTGACTGGGGCGGTCTCCTCCCAAAGAGTAACGGAGGAGCACGAAGGTTAGCTAATCCTGGTCGGACATCAGGAGGTTAGTGCAATGGCAAAAGCTAGCTTGACTGCGAGAGTGACGGCTCGAGCAGGTACGAAAGTAGGTCATAGTGATCCGGTGGTTCTGAATGGAAGGGCCATCGCTCAACGGATAAAAGGTACTCCGGGGATAACAGGCTGATACCGCCCAAGAGTTCATATCGACGGCGGTGTTTGGCACCTCGATGTCGGCTCATCACATCCTGGGGCTGAAGTAGGTCCCAAGGGTACGGCTGTTCGCCGTTTAAAGTGGTACGCGAGCTGGGTTTAGAACGTCGTGAGACAGTTCGGTCCCTATCTGCCATGGGCGTAGGAAAATTGAGAGGGTTTGCTTCTAGTACGAGAGGACCGAAGTGAACGCACCGCTGGTGTTCGGGTTGTGATGCCAATTGCATTGCCCGGTAGCTACGTGCGGAATAGATAAGTGCTGAAAGCATCTAAGTACGAAACTAGCCTTGAGATGAGTTTTCCCTGAAGAGATTCAGTAAGGTCCGTTTGAGACTAAGACGTAGATAGGTCAGGTGTGTAAGTGTAGTGATACATTGAGCTAACTGATACTAATGAACCGAGAGTCTTAACCTTACAACTCGGAGTTGTTTTGGAGTTACGCGATAGGATGATTGAAGTTGATGATTGTATAGAGATTGACTTTAAATTGTTTAATAAATGAGAGAGCAGTTTGTTCCGGATTGAGAGATTGTTGTGGATATGAGATAATACACAGTAATTGAGAGAAGAGAAGACAGGATATGTCTGGCGGTAATAGCGCGGTGGTCCCACCTGACCCCATGCCGAACTCAGAAGTGAAACGCCGTAGTGCCGATGGTAGTGTGGGTATTACCCATGTGAGAGTAGGGTGCCGCCAGACTTTTAAATTTAGTGAAGCCCAGCAGTGATGCTGGGCTTTTTTACGTTTGGTATTTTATTTAATGGAGCGCTTATTTGTATAGTAATATCTAGAGTGAGTAGCCCGAAGAATAACGTATTGAAGATGATAAGTTGATGTTGAATTGATGTTGGAATGAAATGAGTTCATTAATCATTGATAAAAAACCGAATTATCCATGTCCTATTTACCGCACAGTTCTCTAACTGGAACAACCAACCTCAGCTTCTTTTAAAAAGCTACGGTTTGATGTTCAGTCATTTTTTTATAATTAAATCCCCCTTTTGTTTTTATCATAGAGAATTTTCTACTTTTTTACTGTACTATTTTAGAGGAGCAGTTACAAGAGCAATTGAAAGACTCTTCAAAGGGAAAATTCCTAATGAAGCTATTGAAATTATTAGATGGGGTTGATTTTATGCCGGATTCCCCGTCAGGTTTACTAGGTTTAGTTAGTATTTATGAGTTTAAACAACCAGCTATATATAAAGAATATTGGTGGAAAGATGACAATAAAAGTTTACTAGATAATTTAAGTAGAAAAAAACCTAAATACATATCAGTAACAGATAAAAAATAGACCCTGTAAATAAAAATGGATAAAAAAATTAAAAGAGTTAGCGACTGAGTTAGCTAAAAACATAAAAATTCAAGACGATTTGGGTAAATTAACCTGCTTTTTAAATAAATTCATCATTGAGGCAGCGTTAAATACGGATATAATCCAACACTTAGAATCATAAAAAGTTAGGTAGTAATTATCGTAAGGCTATAGTAAAAAAACAGCCATTAGTGATGATGGTGAGTTAGAACTATCCATCTCACGGAATAAAGAAAGCTCATTTGAACCACAGTTAATAAAAAATATTAAACTCGGATTGATAAAATCAACCATCAAATTCTATTCCTGTATGCCAAAGGCATGACCATACGAGAAATTGAAAAAACTTTAGACAGATATGTATGACGTTGATATATCACTAGCCTTAATATCAAAGGTGAGCGATGCGGTTAAAAGGCAAGTGATTGAGTGGCAAAATAAACCGTTGGATACGCTTTATCCCATTGTTTACTTAGGCTGTATTGCGGTCAAAGTCAGACAAGATGGCTGTATTATCAATAAATTGATTTTTCTAGCTTTAGCCATCAACTCTGAGGGGGGGAATAAAGAACTATTAGGATCTTGGATAGCTGAAAATGAAAAGGCTAAGTTTTGGTTATCGGTTTTAACTGGACTGAAGAATCGAGGAGTGGAAGATATTTTAATTACTTGTATTGATAGTTTAAAAAAGTTTTCCTGATGCAATTAACACCGTTTATCCCGTGTCTGTACCTTGCATAGGGTGGGTAATAGTTTAAAGCTTGTTAGTTGGAAATACTATAAAGCATTACTAAAGATTTTAAAGCAATTAATCAAGCTAGAACTGAAGAGTAAGCCTTACAAGCTTTATCTCACTTGAATCGGTGTGAGATGAAAAATATAGCTACATAAGTCAATTATGGCGATGTCATTGGGATAATTTGACAGCCTATTCGAAAAATATTTGTAAGGCAATTTACACCATCAATGCCATAGAATCACTGAACAGCATCATTCGCCATGCTATCAAAAAACGCAAGTTTTCCCGACGGATGATTCGGTGAAAAATGTGATTTATTTAGCTATCCGACAAGCATCAAAAAATGAGCTATACCGATCCAAAACTGGAAAAGCGCAATGAGCCGGTTTATTGTAGAATTTGGTGACAAAATTACCCGTTACCTCTAACTGGCAAATACACAAAATTGAGGATAGGGTCTTTTCTATCGGTTAAGACACTTCTCCATAATCATTTTCAAGACATTATATTTTAGTTGTAATTCTTAATTCTATAAGAAAATTATATGGTTAGTATTATTTATGTTGAAAAATATGTCATTCGATATATTTCCCTAAATGATAAATATCAGTTGCCTCGTTATTCACTTCTAAAGAGCCTAAAGCACCTAAATCTAAACTATATATATTATCAGACTCATTATTTTTCTTGACGTATATAAAATAGCCTACATCACCATCTTGACCTATTAAAAAATAATTGGGTGCAATGTTTTGTATACTATATACATCATTTCTTTCTTGAATGTCATATATGTTATATATGTATATATATTCTTCTTTTTCAGTGATTAATTCATACGGCTCTTTATCTTGAACCTCTTCTGACAAAAATCGTACATATAAACTTGGAAATTTGATATTCATTTCTTTTTCAAGAGTATACAATATTTCTATAATTAATTTCTTTTCCATAAAATTTACCATTCAATTAATATTCTATAAGTCAAAAAAGGATTATTTATATTAGCATTTCTAATGCTATCGAAATATTTGTAAGAATCATTTAACGCTTTTTTGCTTGTGCTTTAGGTACACCGGCGTGAAGTATTTCTCTGTAACTTATATTGAATTCTTGTTTTAAGGTTGTATTCCATTCTCCATTAAGTGAGTTTCTAGTTCTTTGTGCACGACTAATGTTAGCATGTAGTAAACCAGAAAAAGATTGTAATAATGCCGCTGGTGCAACATTTCTTCGATAACTAGTTATATTTCTTTTAGTCCAAGCAGCTTGTATTGGATGATGGCTTTGTACGAATGCATCAGATCTAGTGTTTTTATGGCCTGAAGCTCTATTTGCATTAGGCGATAAGTTACCATGTATGTTTACATCGCCTTTTTTATAGCCATTTGGAGCTTTACATATTAATCCCTACGATTTGATTGGCGCATATTGATACAGATTAAAGCTACCCAACAGTCCAATCAAACCCAGTTGTGTAAAGCGTCCTATATCCGGATTATCGTACCTGAAAGTATTGTAATGTAAACTGGTTTCACTGTCTAAATATTGTCCTTGATATCTGAGATTCTGTTGTATCGGTAAGTTCTTCCCGACAGCCGTGCAGATCGGTGTGGAAATAGCGGATATGTTGTTCTTGGTTGCCGTCTGTGCCTATACGTGCTAGCGGTTCGTAGCTGTTCTGGTCGGTATAGATATATAGGCTGGTAGGATGATTCGGGCCGGTTTTCTTAATTATTGTTAAGCCATCTCACAAGAAGTAGGTATGGTTGTAGAGCTCGCTTTATTTTGATTTTGAGGTATTAATCAGGTCGCTTAGTCACAGAATATATATACATTTAAACCATTATTAAATGATTTTTCCAGAAAATCAATAAAATGAATAATTGATTCAAGCTGTAGCTTTTTTGTTTTAATAAGGCTTTCTAATTCTTTTATTAAGGGCTGAATTTCTCCATATAAAATAGTAGTATCAGCATAGTAATCATCAAATTTTTTTATTATTGGGTATTGATTTAATGGTTTCGCATTATTGAAAAGTTTATCATAATCAGACTTCTCAAGTGAAAATACCGGTGTGTTTCCATCTATTTTCTTTTGATTATTTGATGCCATAAAATCCAAAGCCATAAATACCTCATGTTCTAATTGGATGGGATTGTTGTAACCTTGTGTCTACTGTGTTTTTGGCTTACCAGTCGTTTAGAGGTATCGTAAAAGAAATTTTTTACTTTTTTTAATGATGAATTCATTAATCATAGACACCAATCTCTTCTGCTTTTGCAATTAACTCATCTTGCAATGAACCTTGTATTTCTTCTCCATCATACTCAAGCATGAAATCACCACTAATATTCGGTGGGAAATGTGTACCGTCTATGGTTCCAAAAACCGCAGACATTGTATCTACTATTACTATACGCAGAAAATTAAAAATCTTTTCTTGGTCTTTATCTGATAGCTTTGTGATAATACTTCTTGCTCTTGCAAAAGGATCATTAACGTTTGTAGATTCACTTGAATCACTTAAATGAATTTTATAATATTCAAGTGCATCATCTAAAAGTTCAGATAAGAGTGAAGTAACTACTAATTCATCTTTTCTTATTTTACCCATTTTACAACCTCTTTTTCTATTAGGCTTTGCTTTATTCATTTCTGGATACATTTCTTTATTTTTGGCGATTAATTTCTGAAAAGCGCTATTGGGTATTTGTGGGTAACCCCTTCTTAGCTTACGTATATCTCTAGCTAATAACTTTCTAATACTACTAAATTGTTTTCCTGTTTTAGAGTTAGTTTTACTACGTGCAACAATTCCAACTTCATCTTTAAGGAACCAATGTTCTAGCTCTGGGAACTAAAGTAGCAGGGATCATACCCTTTGACAAGATTTTGCATAATTGCTTTTTGCCTTATATGGTGAGCATTCATTCCTAAATGATCAACTCTAGTCAACCCATTAGGCGTATACTCATACAGTTTAAACCCAGCGACTAATCCAATTGGGGCGGGCATAGTCAAGACCCTACATCCGAACCTGAAAGTTTTGTAATGCAATCTGGTTTCTCTGCCTAAATATTGTCCATTATATCTAAGGTTTTGCGCTACTGATTCCGTGTTCAATTTCCTGAATCCGTTTACTCCAGAGCTGGTAGCGGCATACTCTCAGTATTTTGCTATTTGAATCGGTTAACTTTTCCGGTTTTATCCCTAATATATATGTTGCTATCTTTATGTTAAATATGGTTCTAAGTAAAAATCACTATCTACGAAACAATACTCTAGCCAATATCCAGATTCTTTACTGTATCCCTGTAATATAAGATTATTTTTTTCAATAAATATTTTCTGAATATATTCAAAAAACTCTAATTCATGTCTAAGTAACTTTTTTTGTTCAAAACTATTATTCAAATCATTGACAATAAAAACGTTTGCTTGGAAAAATGACCAATTAAAAACTGACAAACTAATATTACTGATGTACTGTTTTTTCTCTAGATCGTAGACTGACTCAAAATATATCTTAATTTTATTAGAAAATATTTTAGTCTCCAAAATATTACAATCTGCTATTTCTATATGTTGTATATTCATTTTTTAACAACTTATTTTTTTATGATCAGCCGGTGACTTTGAATTAACAACGTTACCGTTAATATTTAAAGAGTTTCTTGCCTTATCATATCGATGGCATGATAGTATAAAACACTTTATCTAGCGGATCTAATTTAGCTACTATTGTTCTGATGTCTGTATATTTCCAATGTGCAAATGCATCATCAGGGGATCCTCCTTTCCATGAAATGTTTTCTACTTTTGATAAAGTATGGTAATGTAAGCCAGTTTCTCTGTCCTAATACTATCCCTGATATCTGAGGTTTAGCTCTACTGAGTTGTGCTCGATTGCCTGAATGTGCTTCCCAAGAACTGAAAGCTGCATTCCCAGACGATGTCACTATTTGCATCGGTTAACTTTTCTGGCGCACTATTTAGGTCGGTATGGAAGTAGACTGTTTCCTCATCTTCACTGTTTCTTTTGTCTATGCGTACCAACGGTTCGTAGCATTAACAGTCTAATATCGTTATTTCGATACTGGTAATGCTCATTAGGTATTTATCTGATTATGTGCAAAGCCTAATGATAGTATTGTCAGTCAATGATTATTTATGTTGATTGTTCAAAAGTCATATACGTATTATTTTTTTCATCTAAAAAAATATATAAGTAAGAAATATCATGCCTAATTTCGGTTATATCCAATTGGCCTATAAAAAATAACGGTTTATTTTCTACTGTTGGCCATACTGGAGATTGGAGCCATCTGGGTTTATTTTTTAAAAATTTAAAATCATTTTTAATTTCTAATTTTAAAGCTCTTTCTAACTCTATTCCAGATTTATCTTTATGTTTATTAAAGATAAACTGAAAATAAGGTTCAGTCAAATTTACCCATCGTGGTTGAATTTTCATAAACAGGTCATATTTTTTCTTATATTCATTATTTAACGAAAAGCTAATATTTTTTTTTGTAAGCAATTTTGAAAGTAAACCTTTACTATTGATTTCGCCTGATGGTAATAAAATATCAATTTCAATAAGATACAAAAATGCATTTTGTGAATTAGTGTATGGAGGTATTTGAGTTTCCTTAGATAAAAGATCTTCCATATCCTTATTGTAATAAAGTTCTTTTTGAAAACCCTGCGGAGAAAGTGACCCTTCCAAATAATTTTTTATAATATCTATAGAGTTCATTTTTTATTACCTCCTAGCGGTCTAAATTTATCAAGAGCCGTATGCTGTTCTCTAGTAGCCTCACGAAGACTTCCAATATCTGGTTCTTACTACATTCCATGAAGAGGTATCACCATTAGGCAATGACTTATCGATAGCATCACCTCTCTTTCATATTTTGAATCGTACTTTGCATGATAATCCCTACGGATCTATCCAAGTCAATCCATTAGTCGCATACTGATACAGATTAAATTCACCTAGCAACCCAATTGGGTCAGGCTAGATAAAGTGGACTATATCAAGGCATAATACCTAAAAGTATTGTAATATAGCACCGTTTTTCTGTCTAAATATTGGCTCTGATATCTGAGATTGTGCTCTATTGATGTGAGCTCAATCTCCTGAATGCATTTATCCTAGAGCTGAAAACTGCATTCCCAGATGATGTCACCGTTTGCATCGGTTAGCTCTTCTGGCGCACTATTTAGGTCGGTATAGAAGTAGACTATTTCTTCATCTTCACTGTTTCTTTTGTCTATGCGTACCAACGGTTCGTAGCATTAACAGTCTAATATCGTTATTTCGATACTGGTAATGCTCATTAGGTATTTATCTGATTATGTGCAAAGCCTAATGATAGTATTGTCAGTCAATGATTATTTATGTTGATTGTTCAAAAGTCATATACGTATTATTTTTTTCATCTAAAAAAATATATAAGTAAGAAATATCATGCCTAATTTCGGTTATATCCAATTGGCCTATAAAAAATAACGGTTTATTTTCTACTGTTGGCCATGCTGGAGATTGGAGCCATCTGGGTTTATTTTTTAAAAATTTAAAATCATTTTTAATTTCTAATTTTAAAGCTCTTTCTAACTCTATTCCAGATTTATCTTTATGTTTATTAAAGATAAACTGAAAATAAGGTTCAGTCAAATTTAACCATCGTGGTTGAATTTTCATAAACAGGTCATATTTTTTCTTATATTCATTATTTAACGAAAAGCTAATATTTTTTTTTGTAAGCAATTTTGAAAGTAAATCTTTACTATCGAATTCGCCTGATGGTAATAAAATATCAATTTCAATAAGATACAAAAATGCATTTTGTGAATTAGTATATGGAGGTATTTGGGTTTCCTCAGATAAAAGATCTTCAATATCCTTATTGTTATAAAGTTCTTTTTGAAAATCCAGCGGAGAAAGCGAACCCTCCAAATAATTTTTTATAATATCTATAGAATTCATTTTTTATTACCTCCTAGCTTTCTAAATTTATCAAGAGCCGTATGCTGTTCTCTAGTAAACTCACGAAGACATCCAATATCTGGTTCTTACTACATTCCATGAAGAGGTATCACCATTAGGCAATGACTTATTGATAGCATCACCTCTCTTTTATATTTTGAATCGTACTTTGCATGATAACCCCTACGGATCTACCCAAGTCAATCCATTAGTCGCATACTGATACAGATTAAATTCACCCAGCAACCCAATTGGGTCAGGCTAGATAAAGTGGACTATATCAAGGCATAATACCTAAAAGTATTGTAATATAAATCCGTTTTTCTGTCTAAATATTGGCTCTGATATCTGAAGTTTTGATCTATTGATGCGTGTTCAATTTCCTGAATCCCTTTACTCCCAGAGCTGATAATTTCTTCATCTTCACTGCCCCTTTTGTCTATATGTGCCAGAGGTTCGTAGCAACTCTGTCCGGGGTAGATATACAGGCTGCTGTGCTGATTCGGGCTGGTTTTCTAAATCATTATTAAGCCATTCTAGCGGGTACGGTTGTAGGGGGCTGTGCTATTTAGCTGATGTTTTTCGATATGCTAGCCAAGAGCATCGCAGATATTGGAATGCCAATATCTTTTCAAACAACAAAATTAAGAAAGAGTAATGAAGATTATTATTCAATAAATTCTAAAATATATTTCTAAATTAACTATATATAGCTAACTCAGGCTTACAAAAACCTATAACAAAATCCATTAATTCTAAAATAATATCTTCTTCGTCAAGATACCTCAGGTTTTGTAAACAATCATACATGCAAATCTGTGGCATGCCTTTATTTTTAAAATCAACTAATACCTTTCTAATTTCCAATAAATCTTTATTTGAAGATATTTCTTTTTTCATATAATCAAGGAATTTCTGTTGTTCTAGCATTTTATCCATTTACTTTTTTAATTAGCCAATGCTGTTTGGTATTTTGAAAGAAGCATCGACTGTTTAGGTTGAATTGCGCCATGTCCTGATTTGTTTTGTACGTGCTGCAAATCATTACCAATGATCTGTTACATACAGGAATATCCCTATTAGGGCTAGCACTCAATGTTCTAGCTGAGTCTACAACTTTGGATTTACTTTTCTTTTTTGTCATTCTTCGAAATATGCCTGAATAATTTAATCCCCATGCTTCGATACAAGTCAACCCATTAGACGCATACTGATACAGATTAACGCCACCTAGCAATCCGGCTAAATCAGTGAATCTACATGTATCAGGATAGTATCACTTTGAAAGCCCGTTATTCTTAATAACTTCATTATTGTGATTTCAATTCTGCAATTTTATTCTCTTGCCACCACAGACAATACCTTTCGTAAAAGCTAAACCTATTGCACGTTTTGCACTTTCAAAAATATAACTATATAAACTCTCGTAGTTTTCAAATTCAGGATCTAAAATGAAAAAATTTTCATTTAACGGTTTAAAAAAACTTTCTTTTACTTCTCTTAATCCATATGGAGCCTGGTTTTTATCAGGAATGCAAATAGAGATAGAAATAACATACTCCTTATCTGATGGATAGCGCATTGATCTTTTGAAAACCCCAATACCATTTGTAGCCCGAGAATTAATCATTATTAAAATACGCCACCCATTTAAATCTAAAATATTTATTCGCGGTAACAAGTTATCAATATATTTGTTCAATTCTATCCACATGAAATGCATATTCACATTGTCATTTATTTTTGGTACTTCAGTAGGCAATGACACCATTATTTTTTTTCCCATAATATACCTTGTAAAATAGTTAGCACCACTTGTTCTTTTTAGTACTGGGTCTATAACGTTTGTCTTTTTCTCGATTGGGTGGCAATTCATGTTTTAATATTCTTAAAAGCCTAACTCTTCTTGCCTCAATTCTTTTCATTTTACCTTTAGTTATTCCTCTATAAGTACGGACTACTTTTGATTCTGCATTGCCAAAGTTAGGGGCTTTTCGTACTTTTCTTATACTCGTATAAGCACGTCTATTATCCGCCAGCCATTACATCTTCTGCTTTACTAATTCCTGTTTTAGCACGGCGTTTAGATTCCTATCCATTACATCATATAAAACCCAATCTCAATTAGTGTCATTACTATTTTTATACCACCCAATTGTATCAATCCAAGTCAGCCCATTCGGCACATACTGATACAGATTACACCTACCTAGCAGCCCAATTGAGTTGGACTGGGTAAAGCGTCCTATATCTGGATCATAGTACCTAAAGGTATTGTAATGCAGTCTAGTTTTTCTGTCTAAATATTACCCATAATATCTGAAGTTTTGCTCTATTGGTTTGTGTTCGATTTCCTGAATGCGCTTACCCTAGAGCTGATAGCTACATTCCCAGAGTTATTCGCCGTTTGCATCGGTAAGCCGTTCTGGTCGGCGTAGAAGCAGCGGATATATTGTTTTTAATTGCCGTCTGTGCCTATACGTGCCAGTGGCTAGTCGTTGCTCTAGTGGGTGTAGATATTCAGGCTACTGTGCCGATTCGGGCAGGTTTCCTGTATTATTGTTAAGCTATCCCATAGGAACGGGTACGGTTGTAAGGTTTGCCTGTGCGCCTGACTGATGTTTTTCGATACGTCGACCTAAGGCGTCGTAGGCGTAGTTGTAACGCTGGTTGTGGCTAGCAATTTGTTTGTTTTTGAAGCAATAACTCTCTATCTTACATATATCTAATTATTGAGCTAACTTCTATAATTTTATTTTTTAGTAATATTTAATTTCATATTTACCAATTACATCAAAAATATGATCATAAGTGCTGAGTACTATACGTTGCCTTCCTTTTTTATGCACCTCATCAACTAAATCAAAACTAGATTTTAAATATTGCTCATAAGGATACTCATCCATTCTATAAATAAATAAACTATAAATATCACTGAAAGTAAATGTAACTTTAACTTCTGGAACATTCGATATCTTCGGTTTACAGCCTGATAATGCTAATGACGTATTAACAACTAAAGTAAATGGTATACATTCTAATTTTACGTCAGATAATATTAATGCACTTCGCGCATAAATTATACCGTATTTTGTTTGAATTTCTTTTGTATTCATATTATTTACACCTCAATTTTATTGATTTACCACTGGTTTTAGTTGTAAAACGCCGCCATAAAGTAGCTGAAGACAGATCCACTTAAGTAGCCCATCTAGATGGAGCCTTAGAAATTCCAGCCTTTTTAGCAGTATAAAGGCGCCTATTATCCAAACTAAAAACGCACCTTGCGATAATAACTTTGTTTGTATATCAGTGGGTAAATCAAGCTTTTTTATTTTTCTAATAGTCTCTCGATTATTTATGTATGAATGATAATAAGACTATGTATAAGTTTATTCACTTTTTTATCGTTAAAGATTGTAAATATTGCCGATTTTTTGATTAAAGTAATGCATATATTTTCTTTAATTGTCCACAATATTTCTTACTATACGGTATTTTTATTTTTTTTAGATAATTAATTAGGTTATCAACATCGTTAGTAAGTAAATAATACTCTAATAAATGAATAATAAGAAAATTTTCATAGGGTGCATTAACTGAAATAGTGACATCCTTTTCATCATTCCCTTCTTGTTCATCTGGTTCATCAAAGAGAACGACAAACTTAATCGCTATATATTTCAAAAAAGAAGCAAGATTATTCGACAATATGTTTTTTAAATCAGATAAAGTGGCACCAGACAAATTTATTTCATTTGCATCATATTCAAACAATACCGATGGCAATTCTTTTCCGTTTGTCGTAATTTTATATTTTTTCTCTAATTTATCTAATGCCGTTTTATATAATGAGCTATTTATAAAATCTCGAATTTCATTAATGTTTATCATTTATCAACATCTCTTACTATATTTATAACACTATAACCAATGTGTTTATATGGATTGCTTTATGCTTCCATGAGGTTTATTTGGCAATCATCATCATGATTAAATCACTTTTTACTTTTATCATGGCGAGTTTTCTACTCTTTTGTTGCACTATTTTAGAGGGGCGTTACAGCTTAGATTATAATAAACAGATACATTATCTCCCTACAAAATATTAAGGAAACTATTACTATTAGCACATTTATAAATTATTGTTAGATAGTTATATTAAAATAATTATGCCGTTTGAACAAAAAAAAGTCCTGCATTATTAAAATCATCAATTTTCTTTTTTAGAAACAAATATCCAATAGCATCAGATAAAAATAAAGCTCCACCATCATGAACGGGAATATCTGATGAATATAATTGGCCAATAAAATCATATTCATTTAGCAATTTTTCACAAGCCACAATGCCATTGGGTATTTTATTTGACAAAAAAGAAAATGCTGGGTACTCATTATTCTTTAGTTGTGTCTTTTCTAATTCAAGATATTGAGGAACAAGACTATTACTATTTTCACGTAATTTTGATGTCTCAGTTAGTGTAACTCTGGTAAATCCTGATTTTAAATGATCAAGTTCTGCATCATCACCGAAATAAACAATATCGTCCAAAAAATATCTATTTTCATTATATGTTGAAAATACGGAAATATATTTAGCTTTAGGAAGATTAATTCCACTAATAGAATCAGATAATTTATCATTATCGATTGTGAATAATAATGTTAAATTTTCACCTAACGGATTTTGGGGCCAATTGCCGTCAATAAATGCTCCTCCACCAAATTTGATACCACTATTTTCGTTTGATGAAGGTGTAAGTTCATATACTAGGTGCATGATATCTCCATTAATATTTGCTAATTTCTTTATGAATTTTTACGATTTTTCTTAGTATACCAATTTTCTTTTCAGGAACACCAGCTCTTCCCTGTGCTTCATAGTTATTCTAGTCGGTATAGATATACAGCCTGCTGTGCTGATTCGGGCTGGTTTCCTAAATCACTGCTAAGCCATCCCACAGGAAGCGGGTACGGTGTAGGATTTGCCTGCGTTGTCTAGCTGATGTTTTTCGGTACGTCGACCTAAGGCGTTGTAGACATAGCCGTAACGCTCACTAGCTTGGGTATTCGATGGATACTTCGGTCAACATGTGCTAAACATTGTATTTTAATCTTAGATTTTGGCCAAATCGACTAATCTATATATTAAAATGCCTTGATTTGATAGTAATATAATAAAATTTTAGATAATCGTAGTATTTAATTTTATAAATTCTTTAACTCTCTAATTTTAGCTAAGCCTTTTTCCAAACGACTAATATTTTCATACTTATTTTCTACAGTACTTTTATCTAAATATTTAAGCCATCCAGATACATATTTCCTGAATAAATCAAAACCATCTTCCGTAACAGCAGATTTCATTAATATAAAATCAGTTTTCAAATTTCCCTCTAGATCAAATGGCTCTACATTAATTAGTAAATGGTTCTCTTTGAGAAACGTTAATAAACTAGTAGATAATCTTATTATTTGGTTTTGATATTCTTTACTTTTATTTGCGCCTAATAACATAGGAATATTATGTAATTCAAAATCTTCATTATTCATTATTTTGCCTTATAACTTTTGATATACTTTCAATTTCGATCAGTTCGTTAGTATTTTTATTTTTCACATATATACTTCCTGTACTATGTATTCGAGCTTCTTTTGCTAATTGTTTGTACTTAGAGGCAGTTTTACTTGTTATCTCATAAGGACGCCATTTTCCATTTGTCTTTTAACCACAAAGTCGACTCTATGTCGTTCACCTGTTATAGGATTTTAACTGGTTTGGCACCCGTTCATTTTTTAGAGTTTGATGGCAGAATCAATCGCTACCTTTAACTGGCAAATACACAAAATAATATAGAATGGTGTCTCTCAATTTTCTATCTAAATACTAATCTATTATTTTAATTTTCAATAATATCTTGATATAGTTCAATTAAGTCATTATTGTTACTTTTTAGGCATTTATTCATTAATTTGATTTTTAAGTCTGAGAAATTTAAGTATAGTAGTAATTCAGCTAATCTTCGGTATATAAAGTCATCGAAAGAAGCAAGGTAATGATCCAACATACTGCATAATTTATGTTTTACGATTTTATTCTCTTTAAATTTGATTAATATATCTCTAGCTATAGGAATATTATCAATATTGCCATCGACTGATATGTCTATAATTATAGGAATTAATATTTCTAATTCTTCGTCATTAAAATCATCATCTCTTATGAATCTTAACGCTGTTCCTTGTTCTGATAATGTGTTTAATGCTAATAGTAATTGTTGGAAAAAACATTCTGATTTTCTAAAATAATATTTAGAAGAAAATAAATTTGTTTCAGATTCTTTTAAATTAAACCATTCTATAGAAAAAATTGTATTATCTTTCATTTTGTTACTACCATACTCACAAGAAATTGAGTTAAATAATTTTTTAAATTCATTCATGAATATATCACGTTTAATACCTAATCCATTAGGGAATGATTTTCCTTCAGGTATTGTATAGTAATGTTCAGTTAATGGAGACTTATTAGGATCTAATGTGGTTGATGCACCTTGCGGTAATTTTTTATCAACCTGAGGTTTTACCATACCAGTGCTATCAGTATCAATATCTTTGCTTGCTCTTGGTTTTTGGGCTTGTTTTTGTTTCCAAAAGCACACAATTCATTATTTAAGCCCAAGGATCAATCTAAGTCAACTCATTATTACCATTCCATATTCTTAACTCATAAAAATTCTCTGTTGGTAAAATTGAAAATCCAAAAGAGTTATTTATGGCAACTAGCAAACACTCTAACGTCTTGTTACTATTCTTTACTGTCATATTCCAAAATAATGTTGGATTTTGCTTAATGTTATTAATATGCAATTTTAAATAATAATATGTATTACAAGTGATAATTTGAAAAACTACTAAATCATTAGTATCAATACTACTCAAAAAATCACAAAATCGGTTAAATAATAAATTTTCATTTACTGATAAATCTACTGGCTGATGTTCAATATTATCAATAAATTTTGACAAAAAGACATTATAATCATGCGACTCAAACGTTATCGAATAGCTGTTATTATTAATCCGTAATTTATTTGAGATATTTTGAACAATTGCTTTTTTTTCTTTTTCAATAACTGATAATTTCAATCTTTCTTTTAAAGATAATGACATTATTTTTTGCCTTTAGCATTTGTAATTTTTGTCATATTTTCAGGAATATGTCTACCATATTGATTATATCTTACTTTTGGTTGGAGAGGATCACCAGACAAATCATCAGCAGTATAAAAGTGAGGAACGCGACCAAATTTATTTTTTGGTTTTGAAGTATTTAGATCGGCGTGGACGTAAACTATTTCTTCATCTTCACTACCTCTTTTAACTATGCGTGCCAGTGTTGGTAGTTGCTTTGGTCGGTATAGATATACAGGCTGCTGTGCTGATTCTGGCTGGTTTCCTGAATCATTTTTAAGCCATCCCACAGGAAGCGGGTACGGTTATAAGGGTTGCCTGCGCTGCCTAGCTGATGTTCTTCGATACACCGGCTTAAGGCGTCGTAGTGGTAGTGCTGGGTAGCGCCGTTGGTTTGTTTGCAGCCGATTTGTCCGTGGACACTGTATTGGTTTTTATGTCTTCCAAACCAATTAAATACTTTTAAACATTATTAAAAGGGTAAGTTAATTTTTTTATTCAGTTTTTCTTCAATAAGTGTCGATAATTCTTTAAATAAAGTTTCCCAAACCTGAATGTACTCTAATTTACTGATAAAAAGTTTCATATCAGGAATTTTTCCATTATATATGCCTACATCTGGTCCTTTCTTATATTCAAGTTCTACGCCTTTATCTTTAATTTCATAATAGAAGTAAAAATTAGAGCCTTGCTCACAAAACCAAATATCATCTTTGCCTGTCCAATTATTTTTTACTCGTTTGACAGATTTAACAATGTCTTCATAACATGCTGTTATGTCCGCATAAATGTAAAAATGTACTCTATAGTCGCCTTTCAGTTTAATGTAAAACTCAGGTTCAGCATATCTTCTCAATTCTTCCAATGCATATTGAAAAGGAGTTAGTTCGTCATCAATATCATCATCAATATCGCCTATGGGATTTTGATAATTAACCTCAAATATAGTTTCCATTTTAATCTCCAGGAATATAAAGGCAGGCTATAATAGGTTTGCCTCTAATGACTACTCTTATAAATCTTACAATATCCATTATTTTTATTGTTCTATCAGGATAATATATTTTTGATAATTGTGATACTTTAACATCATGTGCTCCATGTGTGTTGGTGCTTTAGCAAACGCTTCCTCTATTATTTTGTTATCATTAAATGCCTTATAGGCTCAGAGTCTTTTGGATTTTTTTCTCGGTCAATTAATTTTTGTGCATTAATTTGAGAACCATGTTGATTACGGGCATATCCATATTTTTTATAACTTTCCCTGTTTGATGATTTAGCTTACAACTCATTAATCCAAATGGATCCAACCAAGTCAACCCATTAGGTGCATACTGATACAGATTAAAGCCACCCTGTGATCCTATCGGATTTGGCTAGGTAGAGCTTCCTATATCTGGATCATAGTGCTTGAAAGTATTGTAATGTAGTCCAGTTTCTCTGCCTAAATATTATTCATGACATCTGAGGTTTTGCTCTATTGTTGTTCAATTTCCTGAATATGTTTACCCCAGAGCTGATAGCAGTATTTTCAGACGATGTCATTGTTTGCATCGGTAAGCTTTTCTGGAGAGCCGTTTAGGTTGGTATGGATATACAGGCTGTTGTACTGATTCGGGTTAGTT
Source organism: Gilliamella sp. Fer1-1 (assembly GCF_001690825.1). NCBI lineage: Bacteria > Pseudomonadati > Pseudomonadota > Gammaproteobacteria > Orbales > Orbaceae > Gilliamella > Gilliamella sp. Fer1-1. The sequence continues at coordinate 140,220 of NZ_LZGX01000034.1, read as the reverse complement.
TTCTGAATCATTTTTAAGGTATTCTACAGGATGCGGGTACTGTTGTAGGGTTGTCTGCGCTGCCTAGCTGATGTTTTTCGATACGGCGTTTCAGGCCGTCGTAGTGATATCCTCTGAAATGCAGGAGAATCAGGTTGTGGTTGCTGTATTCTGTGCTTATCAATCGGTCGAGGCGATCGTACTGGTAGCTGCGTTCTGTTAAGATACTGGGCAGGGTTGGTTTGTGTTGCAGTCATATTTGAATGTGGTGTTCAGCCGCTCTTGTGGCGTAATACTTCGCGGTGCAGGTTGTCGGAACCGTAATACAGGCTGTTGATGGTGCACCCATCTGGCTGTGAATAAAAAAGATGAATAATCTATTTGAATGTTTTGAATTTTGATAGCCAATAATTGCCTTTATCATATACACAACCAATTAAAACATTTCCTTCTGTTTTGATCGTTAATTCACGACTATAACAATATTTTTTTTCAAAAGACCAGTTTATATCAGCAATATCGAGATATTTCATAATAAGTTCAAAACTTGTTTCAGGATATATAATTACATTATTTAATAAAGTAATTGGATGACGAGCTACATCAAATCCTAAGGAATGTATCTTGGAATCAACTACCATTATTTCCAGTGAATCATAAAAATAAGAAAAACCTTCACTTTTGTTCAATTTATCAAAGTAATATTTTTTACCCAAATCTTTTTTTTGCAAAATAGAATATATTTCTTTTTCTGATAAGCCTACTTTTAATTCCAAATATATTCCTGTTCTCAGAAAATCAGTTAAGTCCATTAATTTTCTCCTGCATTTTTGAAAATTTAACCACACCCCGCTCGGCCAATTCAATTGACTTTTTATTACTATTTGAGTCATTTAATATCTTTTTAAATTCTTCTATGGCATGAGATACTTGAGTTTTAGTTTTCCCCATAATTTTTTATTGTTTATCAAACCGTCTATATGCTTGTTCGCTTGGGTTATGGATTTTTTACTAATACCTTTCATGTTACTAAACCGCTCCCAGATAAGATTGTCAGCTTTATCTAAACCTAATTTAGCTTCCGTAGTTTTTCTTCCATTTATAGATATATCTAAATAAAATCTTTTAATCCTTACATTATCGAAATGACATGGTTGCATTTTCCCGGTACAGTCAATCCTAATGGATCGACCCAAGTCAACTCATTAGGTGCATACTGATACAGGTTAAAGTCACCCAGCTGGTCAATCGGGGGCTAGCTAGGTAAAGTGACCTATATCCGAGTTATAGTATCAGAAAGTATTGTAATGTAGTCCAGTTTCTCTGTCTAAATACTGTCCCTGATATCTAAGGTTTTGTTGTATCGGGATGTGTTCAATTTTTTGAATCCGTTTTCCCCAGAGCTGATAGCGGTATGCTCACAATACTGCGCCATTTACATAGGTAAATTTTTCCTTTTAGCCCTGATTGCATATCTCTAATTGTTTATACGATAATGAAGATATATTTCATATTCATCATCATTAATAACCAATATTCTTTCAGGTTGTAAAAACAATAATGATAAATCAAAAGATTGGTTGTATTTAAATATACTATTTAAAAAATTATCAAGATGATTAATATTTAAGTGTATCGCAATTTTTTCTTCAAATAGTTGGATGCATTTAAAAAAATTATTATTTAAAGTGTTATTTATAATTTCAATTAATTTTTTTTTGCTAATCGGGTGCTCTAGCCTGATTTCGCTATCAATTTGATCAATCTTGAAAAAAATTTTAAGCTGTTCTTTATACCAAATGAAATCTTCATTATTAACAGACGAAATTGTAAATGATTCAATTCCTTCTAATTGACTAACATATTCTTCTGCTTTTTTATAAAGTAATTTTTTTTCAAGTTTATTATTCATAATATATGTGATGATCATTGGTTAGCGAATCAATAATTTTTTGATATCGTTCTTGTTCGAAGCCATAGGTAATTGAATTAGCACTACGTTTTGATTGGTCCGCATTTAGCTATTGGATCATTTGTTTATTCTACTGTGACACGTTTATGTCCTTGTGCATTTTTATATTGATAATACCTGCCATGTGAAACATGGCTCTATTAATAATTTTATTTGTCTAATTTATAGGGGAAAAGATATTTTTCTAATATTTCATTTTTTGTTTTCTCATCAAAATATCTATTGTTTTGTTTTTCATAATTAGCTATTTTATCAATAGCAACACTCTTATTCATTTCAGGAATATTTGAAAAAATTCTGTTCCAATCTTTTTGATTCCCATACATTTTTATCAATTTTTCAAAAATTGAATTAATAATGGGGCTGCTACAATAAAATAACGAGTCTGTTTCCTCACAATCGAACTTTAAATAAAGAATTGCTTTGGTTAAAGCATTTACTTCACTTCTAGTTAATTCTATTTTTTCAATATCCATTATTATCAACCTTTTGTTTTTACACTAGAATTAATTTGATTGTTTGTCAGTTTTAATCTGGTTTCATAACCTAAACTTGACAAAAAAGAATATGGATTCTTACCAGAATATAATACCTCATTTAGTGTTAACTTTCCTTTATAAATATATTCTAATAATATTAGTCATTACATCTTTCGGGCTCATTAAAATATCTGTGATATAAACTTTACTTTTACATAAGATTCTAAGACACCTATTCGCATGATGTTTTCTAGGCCAATCGAATCCGTATAGTGAATACAGCAACCCCATTCGGTGTGGAAGTAGATTGTTTTTTCCATCTCCACTGCCTCTTTTACCTATGCGTGCCTATGGTTTGTAGTTGCTTCCGGTCTGTGTAGATATACTGGCTGCTGTGCTGATTCTAGCTGGTTTTCTGAATCATTTTTAAGCTATTCCATGGGAAGCGAGTACGGTTGTAGGGTTGGTCTTCGTTGTGCCTAGCTGATGTTTTCGATACAGAAGCATAAGGTGTCGTAGGTATAATCGTAACGCTAGCTGTGATCGGATTGTTTGATGTGTGTTTCACTTAAGCTTAATTTTATCTATTATAAGCTAGTGGCCGATTTTATTATTTGGTGTCGATATTCTTTGCTTTTATTAACAGTTAATAGCATTGGAATATTATGTAATTCAATATCTTCATTGCTCTACCCTTATCACTGTTGATAAATTTTCAACTTCAATTAATAATTTAGTATCTTTATACAAATATTTTTATTTTTTAATAAGGTATATGTGTTTTATTAATTGGAACAAAATCACTTAATCCTATTCTCCATCGTTGTTCAATATATTCTAATAATTCATCGAAATTAGAAAAAACATATTGTTCAAATGAAGTTATTGATTGATTGAATGCATTATCATTATCAGTTAATGCAGGATCTGCATAATATGTGCGGAGCTTATATAAAAAAAACACTTCTTCCTCATCTATTATTGGTTTTATAAGTTGATCTATATAAAGCGAATACAAGGAAAATTCCCATTCGTCGTCATCCCCAGGTTTTGCATATTCAATAGAATAAATCTCAATAAAACGAGTTTTATTTTCTTCTAATCTTTCAAAGAATTGCCCTTTCATTTCATAGGGAAATGGGTGGTAAGGATTATTGTATTTTTTCTTATTCATAAAATATTCTAATAATTCGACTGTTATAGATGTGAATTAGCAAATGCGCACTTTCAGAAGCATGATCTCTAATTTTCTCATTTGGATTAAATTCATCCCAATGATAAGCTCCTTTTTCTACTAAATCGACGAGGTAATCAGTCAGATGCATCTTTTTGTAGGCAAAATGTTCTTGATTTAGTGGTATCCATATATCCTTTGTGTTGAGGATGTTTTTCGTTCGCGGAAATTAACGCTCTCAATATTTCTTCTGCATCAGCTTTATTTCGTACTCTTATAAGAGCTTATTTTCCTTTAGTTAGCTGCTTTTTAATGTGCTTAATTGCCTGTAATAAATTGCAATTCCTCCTACGGAACGGTCTAAGCCAACCCATTAGGCGCATACTGATACCGATTAAAGCCACCTAGTAACCCAATCAGGTCTGGCTGGGTAAATCTACTATATCCGAATCATAGCTCCTGAACATATTGTAATATAAGCCAGTTTCCCTGTCTAAATATTGTTCCTGATATCTGTGATTTTGCTCTATTGATTCTTGCTCAATTTCCTGAAATCGTTTACCCCATAGCTGACAGCTACATTTCCACAATATTTCACCGTTTGCATCGTTAAGTTCTTCCGAGAACGGTTAAGGTCGGTGTGGTAGTAGGCTATTTCTTCATCTTCGCTGCCTCTTTTGTCTATGCTTGCTCGTGGTTTGCAGTTGTTTCTGGTCTGTGTAGATATACTAGCTACTGTGCTGATTCTGGCTGGTTTCCTGATCATTGTTAAGCCATTCCACAGGAAGTGGGTACGGTTGTAGGGTTGGTCTCCACTTGTGTCTAGCTGATGTTTTTCGATACGTCGACCTAAGGCGTCGTAGACATAGCCGTAACGCTGGTTGTGGCCTGAATGTTCGATGCGTGCTTTGCTTAGGCGATGTTCGGCATTGTAAGCTGTAGTGCTGGTTACGTCGTTGTTTTGTTTGCTTTTGACGCTGCCATACGGGTGATAGCTATAGCTCTGATCTCTGAATTTAAGTAGATGATTAAAACGCATCAGGTTGTGGTTGCGGCAGTCTTAATTTACGTCCGTAAGTTTACATATTCTTCAAAAAAACATCTGAATGACGGTGCAAGGACGTTTGATATTTTTCTTGAGAAGAGATCATAATTAACTATTTGTCCATAAGTATTTTTCCTACAATCAACACAGCAACATACATCGTCATCTTTAAAATAAATAACTGCCATATCTAATGGTAATGAGTATTCATTTCGACATTGACAAGTATCATAATAGATAGCTCCTCCAGACTCAGCCAAGGCATTATTATCAACTATGCCTGATATTTCTTCACCAACAACCCCTCCGCCACCAACCAATAAAATAAATTCTTTTAATTCATTTGGTAATGACAAATTTAGCTTATTTTCAAGTATATTAATTTGTGATTCATCACAAGCTCCAAGCCAATATACTTCGTCTTGAGCGCCATGATTTAAACGCGTAACAAGATTTTTAATATCACCCATATAGCTATTACCTCACATAAAATCCAATGCCTTAATTTACAATATTCTTTTATTTTTCATCATTAAAAAATAATTAAAATTCTGCTGACATTATATTCTTTAATCTTTATGATTCCAGATAGATAAAACCGAAAAATACTTTAGCTTTCTTATGTCAATATGAGCAAAGGTAATTTAGATATGACAGGTTTGTTGAAAAATTTTAATTATAAACTAAATTGATAATAAGTATTTGATAATATTATCTTTTGTTACCTTTTTAAGGATTACAGCATATTCATCTTTAAAATACCCTATATCAGATATTTGATCTTCTGCATCTTGAATAAACCGTATCGGATCATAAAAATTGAATGTGTATATATTTCCATTTACTGTAACTTCAAAATTTAATACAACTCCTTTAGATTCGCATTCAAGTTGAAACAAATTGTCATACCAATCAGGAAATATAATATTCATTAATCTAATACCTGTATTTTTGATAGCGCAACCTGATAATTTTCAAATTATCGCTAATAGTAGTCATATCATATTTTATGAGGAATAAACCCTTTACTAGATACACTAGTAGGATTATCAAAAACAGAAATACCGCGTGTTGTCTTTACTAAACGCTGATTTACCAATTTTATACTCTCCTAGTTTTGCTTTAAAAGAAACAGGTTCCCCTTTTTTGAACCCCCTGAAATAACAAACAACTCCACCCAAGAGGATCAACCTAAGCCAATCCATTTGGTGCATAGTGACACAGATTAAAGTCACCAGCTAATCCTATTGGGTCCAGCTGGGTAAAGCGTCCTATATCCGGATCATAGTACCTGAAGATACTATAGAGTAATTTAATTTATTTTTAGAACATCAATTTTTCCATTTTTCACCTCTGACATAACTTATTAGTTCATTTTTATTTTTTGGTTCATTAGGAAATTTCAAAATTGAATCATAACTACAATGACCAATAATCGATGATTTTATGTCATCCAAATAGTCAAAAGCGGCCTCGGGAATGTTATCGTAATCTGAATCGGATAAATTATTTTTTATATATAAAAATGCAAATTTATATATCTTTTCTCTATCCCATTTAGATTGTATTAATTTCCTTAAAAATAAATCTATTAATTTCTGTGATGTATTTTTTTCATTCACATCCCATGATTGCATTATTCTTTTCAAATCTGCAAATGCCTCTTTTTCATTAACAATAAGTTTTGTCATTTATAAGCTAATCCCATTTAATTTGATTAAGCAATTTCTGATATTCATCAAATGTCATGTTTTTGCTTGAATATATGAGAACCATGATCATTAATCGCTGCAAGTCTATTAGGCAATTTATCCAAGTTTGTAATAGTATTTACAAATACCTCGTTTGGGTCAACAGGTAAAGGAACTTGACTGCCACTTAAACTTTGTTTGCCTGTTTAACTTGGATTAATCATATCAGTTGCATTATTTACTTCACTAAAATCATAGAACTTAGGATTTCCTGATGCCGTTTGTATCGATAAGCTCTTTCTGATAACCGTTCAGGTTGGTGTGGAAGTATATTACCCTTTGTGGTTGATTACTTCGTTTATCTCTACTTGCCAGTGATTCGTACTTTGGTCGGTATAAATATACAGGCTACTGTACTGATTCGGGCTGGTTTCCTGAATTATTGTTAAGCCGCCCCATAGGAAACGATTACGATTATAGGAGGGAGGTGTTGTAGCTGTAGTACTGAGTAGCGCCGTTGGTTTGTTTGCTTTTTAATGTCGACAGTTATAAATTATTTTTTCTTTTTGCCTCTTTTAAATAAAAGTTTATATATTTTTTTGCCTTTCCTGGAATGCTCGCGCTTTACCATATTTATAAGCCTCATCAAAGTATTTATATGCTTCCTCTAACTGGTCTAATTCATAACAAACCATTCCTAGATTAATTAAAGGCCCCGTATTTATATTAGATCCCCTTGTTTGTAATGAAATTACACCCCATTTTTTAGCAGTAATAAAATCTGATAAGTCAAAATAAGCACTATATATACATTTTGAAATCCAGCTAGCTATTTCCCAATCTAGCTTTGGTTCGGGAAGTAATTGCCAAGCATCATTATATTTATTTAAGGCATTGGTAAAATCTTTCTTGTCATGATATTGATTACCAATTTCTACTATAGCAATTATTTCTTTTTCCAATTTATTATCAGATAGTGTTTTCATCTTTATAACCTTACTTGTTAAAAATGCTCCTTGAGAAGGATTATGACCAAAATATTCTAATTTATAATTATCTAAATCTCTCATGAATGATCTTACTTTCTTAGATTTAGACCTATGACACTTACCTTTCTGATTCCAATATTTAACGGCATCTTTTAAATGTGCCATATCAGCATTTTGAACATAATACCATTGGTTATTAGTTGAATTTTTGAATTTTATGTTGTTACCGCTATCACGAATGCGACCCTTAGTGAGCATTCTTTCAATAACTTCCTGTCCTGTTTTGCTTTTCTTGCTTGGTATTCTTCCCATGAATCTAAGATGGTAACTACTTAATCCCCCCAAGCTAATCTGTAGTGCTCGTCATAGCGGTAATTGGTCTGTTTTTATTTGCTGAGTTTTTGATTCAAGCTAAGATTAATTTCTGCTATTACTAGCCATAGAATAAACAGCAAATAAAATCGGAAAGATTTTAAATATCAATCCTGATTTTAATAACTATTTGTAGCTTACTTCACATTGGCCAATAACATCAAAAACATGATCATAAGTACTTAAAATATAATGCTCATCTTTCTCTTTATCGAATATTTTATCGAAGCATGGTATCATCATTGGCTGATAACTTGATTCATCAATCATTGTAATATTTAAGCTCTTTATATTTTCAAATTTAAAATAAATTAAAGCCTCTCCTTCTAGTCCTTTACTTGGTTGGCAAAGCGATAATTCCAAAGAAGCTATTACCTTTAATTCTAGGGGAAACATATTTAATATGACGTCTTTTAATATTAAAGCGTCTCTCCCATATATTTCTCCATATATTGGCTCAATAGCCTGATTATGTACTGTTAGCATCTTACTTTTATCTCTATCCCACCAGTTGTTGTTGAAAATATATTGTTTAAGTTAATTGACTTCAAATCAGATTTAGTTGCCCAAACCGCAGGCATACGTTTTATACTGTAACTAACTCATAAAATAGTACAGCAAAAAAGTAGAAAATTCTCTATGATAAAAGTAAAAGGGGGATTTAATGATGAAAAAATGGTTGAACATTAAATCGTAGCTATTTTAACAGAAGCTGAGGCTGTATTGCCTTAAAGAACTGTGCCGTAAATACCGGTAAGTTTTAATTGCTATTGTTTAAAAAGAAAACTCTTTTTTATCGTAAATATTTTCAGACAATAAAATTAAACAGATTCTTTTAGTGATAATCCAAAATCAATAAACCCTTCAGAACTTATAACAAGGCACCATTTATTTGAAGAATCAAAAAAATAATGATGTTGAGGAATATTTTCTATAGCAAGAGCAAGGAAACTATCAAATTGATTAAATTTTAAATGTACTGCAAAATTTAAAGAGGAATCATTTATATAGTAAATATCCCCGCTTTCTCTAATTTTAGTAAATATATAATTATCTACAATAAATTTTCTTATTGTGGATAACCAACTGGAATAACTTCCAAAAAGTTGATTGCTTTTGTGTTTAAGAGTTTTTGACCAATCAATTTTGGTTCCTTTCCAGTCAAAAGAATTGGATAATTTATGTGCAATATTTCCCCAATTATCAACCAGTTCTGGTGGTTCTGATAATAGCGAAAGTTTCATTTTTATTTCATCATCAAGAGTCATGAGTCTCTCCGGTGCTTAGAAGCAAGATTAAATAGGTCTTGAAGTTTAGTTACTATTGATTTTATAACATCAAATAAAAATGTTCTCCTTTCTTTTTTCCACTAAATACGCTTATATTAGCACCACTTCTTTCATCATACTCAATCCTAAATCCAGTTTTTCCATCAGCAGAAGTCATTCCAATGGGCTTTTCTTTTGTAGAATCAAATCTTCCCATATTAAATTTTTCAGCTTTAAAAACCTCTTTTTTCCTGTCACTTCAAGGCGTTATTTCTTGCTTGTTGATATGAATCTTTAATTGATCCACAACTCCCTCACCACGGATCAATCCAAGCCAATCCATTAGGCGCATACTGATAAAGATTAATATCGCCTATCGTGTCTAGTTGGGTAAAGTGGCCTATATCCGGATCATAATAGCTGAATGTATTGTAATGTAAGTCTGTTTTTCTGTTTAAATATTGTCCCTGATATCTAAGGTTGTGTTGTATTGGTATGTGTTCGATTTCTTGAATCTGTTTCATCCCCCAGAGCAGATAGTTGCATTCCTAGATGATGTCATTGTTTGCAGCGTACACTCTTGTCATCTTTTAAAATATGAAAAAACATTATTTGGTAACTGGATTTTCTTATTATTCGATGCCACCGATAGTTTATTTCCATCAATATTTGATAAAGGTAAAAAATCTAAGATCATATTAATTACTCTAAGTCTATAGAGTATATCGGATATTGCATTTCATATATTTTTATTTAAGACAACAAATTAATGAATTAAGCATATTTAACATACTCATTAATATCAGATGCTAGACATAAGCTAAAAGTTTTATTTATATCATCTATATCTTCACATTCTGTATAACAATAAACTTTCGGATCATCTATATTTCTATTAGTAAAGAACAAAGTGGTATATCCTTGGTGCATTAAAAAGGCAAACATATTTTTAGGTGGAATTATTTTATTTTGATGCATTAATTCTATAGTTTCTTCATTAATATCATCAAGATCAGAATAAAGTATCCATGTATCAGCCTTAAAATCACCAGCATAACATCCTAATTTTTCAAGATATAATTTATAAAACTGAGGAAGCTTTCCATATTTTTTTTCCAGTTGCGCTATCTGCTCTACATTACAGCCTAAAACAGAAATCCCTTTTTTTTCTAAAAAAGAAATAAAACTATCAATCATATGAATGTATTTGTTTTTATTCATTTAATCACCTGTAAGCCTATTTGTTTTTACGCTTGGAAACCTAGTTTCAAACTGTTTAATGCCTCCTAGGCATGATTTACATGTTGGAAGTTATGAGAAAAGATCAATGGTTCCTTTAGCATTGGGGGTTATCTTGCTACCAATATGTTCAAGAGCTTTTACTTCTGAATCAAAAGCACGTGGATGGTTAACTGTTGTAAACAATCTATTATTTGAATCTGGTATATTAACAAAACCTGATATAGATCTCTGACCACTAATTGCATCGGCCATGCCATTAAGGGATCTTCCATTAACATCAATATTGTAATTTGATGTGGCTATATTTCTTCCTTTGCCTATTTAACCAGAATTTCTTCCAAGAGCTTTTCTATATGCCTTAGCTAGATTTGCCGGATTGCTAATAGCATTACAACTTAACCCAAAAAAGCAATCCAAATCAACTCATTCGGCGCATACTGATACAGATTAAACCCACCTAGCAGTCCAATCGGGTTTGGTTTGGTAAAGCAGCCAATAGTCTAGATCATAACATCTAAAAGTATTGTAATGTAATCCAGTTTCTCTGTCTAAATATTGTCTCTGATATTTAATGTTCTGTTGTCTTAGTATGTGTTCGATTTCCTGAATTCGTTTACCCCTGAGCTGATAGCTGCATTCCCAAAGTATTTCGCCATTTGTATTGTTAAGCTCTTCTGGTGCATCGTTTAACCGGTGTGGCAGTAGAATATTTCTTTATCTTCGCTACTTCTTTTTTCTATGCGTATCAGTGATTTATAGCTGATCTAGTCGGTATGGATATACAGGCTGGTAGGATTGTTTTGGCCAGTTTCTTGAATTATTTTTAAGCTGTCTCACAGGAAGCGGGTACAGTTGTGGAGTTGGCTCTGTCTAGATGATGTTTTTCGATATATTCATCTAAGACGTCGTAGATGTAGTGCTAGGTTGCGCCGATTGCCTGTTCTGTTTAGGTTCGGTCTTGCTGGCGGTAGCTGTAGCGGTGCCCTCTGAAATCCAGGAGCTGGTTACAGCGGATCAGATTGTGGTTGATGTATTCTTCTCTGTATTTGCGATCCAATATGTTTGCGGTGACATCATATTGCAGGGTTTCCCGTATCTTTGATTGCGACAGCCTTCAATTCTGTTGGTGTGATCATAGTAGTAATCGGTCTGCCCGAGTCTGCTGTGTTTTTTGCTTACCAATAGGTCGAGGTTGTTACATTAAGAATTATGCTAATCATTAGAGTTTGAGCTAGTACATACAATTATCTTATTGGAAAATTAGCTTTTATATGTTGATGACTATAGCCTTTCATTTTTTAATTAGCTTTTAGTTTTTCGAATTTTAGCTAAACCTTTTTCTAGGCGGCTTATATTTTTATACTTATCGGGAACTGTACTTTTAGCGAGATATTTATACCATTCATCTACTGTAGTTTTGAATAATTCTAAGCCTTCTTGAGTAACGTTTGACATTTTAATAACAGTATCAGTTTTTAATTTTCCTGTATCATCAAAAGGTTCAAGACCAATTAATAATTCATTATTTTTTAAAAAGTTTAATAAGGCTGTTGAACTTTGAATAATATCCTCTTGCCATTGCTTACTTTTATTTCTCGTAAGTAATAATGGAACATTATGTAAGGTAAAATCAATTTTGCTCATTACTTTACTCCAATAACAGTTGATACATCATCTAATTGTGTTAATTGATTGGTATTTTTATTTTTCACAAAATCACCCCAGCTTCGCCGATCTTGAATAGGTTACACTAATTCATACAACTTGGAATGGCAACAGCTATTCAAACAACAAAATTGCGGTTTGATGTATTTGGTAACGTTTAACTGTGCACTTAGATGTCAATGATAGTGACTTCATTACCCGAACAATGTGACAACGCGAAACGCAGATGGCTAATTGTTCTAAGGCAAAATGAATTCACCTAGAGCTATAAGATTGACAGCTACAATTGTAGGCCGTCAATATTTCTTCTGCATAATATGAGGTAGGTTTATATTTTGTAGCTTTGCACTGATATTAGGCATGATGCCTTGATATTCCTAAGTAGCGACATAATGCCACAATAGGATAACGATGTTGATTATTTTTTAGAATTTTGATTTTCGCGCTATTGTTAGTGCAGCCTGCTTTAGGATTTCGTTTTCCATACGTAGCTGTTTAAGCTTTTTGTGTAAGGCCATTAATTCATTTTGTTTTGGAGTGCGATTACCCTTAGAGCTAAATGAGTTACTTTTACTAGATTGATTTATCTAGCGTTCTAAAGCAAATGGTGTGAGATCCTATTTTTTGACCAAATCATTGCGTGATTTCCCCTTGCAGATAACGTTTCACTATTCGCAATTTGAAATCAGCGCTGAAAGTTTGTCTTGGACGTTTTTGTTGATTCATATACTTTGCCTTTTTTGGAGTTAAATTTATCTTGCCCCTTAAAAAAGTTATTTGAATGAGCATAGCCTATCCAATATCAATTATTTTCAATAACACTTAATTTATCCGATAAGATCCTTATCTTGCATCATGCTGGGCATAGTTATATTATGGATGTAGAGTCATATTATTTAAGGAATAAGTTATGTTAAAGTCAATTGATCCAACTACGACCCATTCTTGGAAATCTCTTCAAGCTAGCTATGAAAAACATCACAGCAAAACAATTGCGCAAATATTAAAAGAGGAAGCTAAACGAGTTGAAAATCTCAGCATTCCTTTTGAAGATGAGTTTTTGGTTGATTTATCCAAAAATAGGATAACGCAAGAAACGTTAGAACTACTCTATAAATTAGCTGATGAATGCGATCTAGCTGGTGCAACTAAAGCTATGTATAGTGGTGAAAAAATTAATCGTACAGAGGATCGTGCTGTATTGCATGTCGCACTTCGTAATGTATCAAACACCCCAATTTATGTTGATGGTAAGAATGTGATGGATGATGTTAATGCAGTACTGGCAAAGATGGAATCATTCAGTAAAAAAATCATTAGTGGCGAATGGAAAGGTTATACTGGAAAAGCGATCACTGATGTTGTAAATATTGGAATTGGTGGTTCAGATCTGGGTCCTCATATGATTACCGAAGCGTTACGCCCCTATAAAAACCACTTAAATATGCATTTTGTTTCTAATGTTGATGGTACCCATATTGTTGAAGCGCTTAAAAATTTGAATCCTGAAACCACATTATTTTTAGTAGCATCTAAAACTTTTACCACTCAAGAAACCATGACTAATGCACAAACAGCACGAGCATGGTTACTTGATGCAGCTCAAGATGATAAAGCCGTTGCTTTACATTTTGTTGCGCTTTCAACTAATGCTAAGGAAGTTGAAAAATTTGGCATCGATACCGCTAATATGTTTGAATTTTGGGATTGGGTGGGCGGACGCTATTCATCATGGTCGGCTATTGGCTTATCAATTGTATTATCAATTGGATTTGATAATTTTAAACAATTTTTAGCTGGAGGCCATGCTATGGATAAGCATTTCCAAAGTACGCCAATCGAGAAAAATATACCTGCATTATTGGCACTAATTGGTATTTGGTACAATAATTTTTGCGGTGCTGAAACTGAAGCAATTTTACCTTATGATCAATATATGCATCGTTTTGCTGCTTATTTTCAACAAGGGAATATGGAATCAAATGGTAAAAGTGTTGATCGAAATGGTAATAAAACTGCCTATACTACTGGTCCAATTATTTGGGGTGAGCCAGGTACGAACGGTCAGCATGCGTTTTATCAATTAATTCATCAAGGGACTAAACTGATTCCTTGTGACTTTATTGCGCCAGCGATTAGCCATAATCCTATTGGTGATCATCATCCAAAATTATTGTCCAACTTTTTTGCACAAACTGAAGCTTTAGCTTTTGGTAAAACAGCACAGCAGGTTGAGCAAGAATTTATTGCTTCTGGCAAAAATCTTGATGAAGTGAAATCCGTGGTACCATTTAAAGTGTTTGATGGCAATAAACCTACCAATTCAATTTTAGTCAAAAAAATTACGCCTTATTCACTTGGTGCATTAGTTGCGATGTATGAGCATAAGATCTTTACCCAAGGTATTATTTTAAATATCTTTAGTTTTGACCAATGGGGGGTAGAACTTGGTAAGCAATTAGCTGGACGTATCTTACCTGAGCTAGCGGACAATAAACCAGTGAGCTCTCATGATGAGTCGACAAACAACTTAATTAACCAATATAAAAAATGGCGTTAAAAAGTCTCAAGAAATAAAGTGCTTGAATATAAAGAAAAAACCTTCAGTTTCCACTGAAGGTTTTTTTTATCAATAATGATTATTACTTCTTAACTCGCATTATCGGTGTTTGACCCGCTTCAACTGAACCTGATAACTTAGTTAGTTCGGCAACAGTTTCCATGTTTGAAATAACCACAGGTGTTAATACTGATTTGGCTTTACTTTCAAGTAGAGGTAGATCAATCTCAATAATTGTATCACCAATTTTAACTTGCTGGCCTTCTTCGGCAACACGAGTAAAACCTTCACCTTTTAGTTCTACTGTATCAATACCAAAGTGAACGAAAAGCTCAATGCCTTCGTCTGATTCAATAGCAAAAGCATGATTGGTTTCAAATATTTTGCCAATTTTACCATTTAATGGCGCAACAATCTTGTTACCAGAAGGTTTGATTGCAATACCATCACCAACGATTTTTTCAGCAAAAACCACATCTGGTACATCTTCGATTTTGACAATTTCGCCACTTAAGGGGGCAATAATTTCGATGCCATTTTTATTATCATCGGATACGAATTGTTTAATTTTATCGAATAGACCCATTATTGTCTCCTAACAAATTTGCTTTTCAGCAGTGTAATTTTCAATTAAATCAATAATTTCTTTGGCGGTTGCTTTTTCTAATGCAGTATCAGCAAATTTTTTCGCCTCTTCATAATTTGTATTACGAATTAATTTTTTAATTTTAGGAATTGATACTGCGCTCATACTAAATTCATCAAGCCCCATACCAAGTAATAAAATTGTCGCTCTTTCATCACCAGCAAGTTCGCCACACATACCAGTCCATTTTCCTTCTTTATGAGAAGCATCTATAACATTTTTGATTAGTGTTAGTACTGAAGGTGAAAATGGATTATAAAGATGAGAAATTAATTCATTACCACGATCAACGGCAAGCGTATATTGTGTTAAGTCATTGGTTCCAATACTAAAGAAATCGACTTCCTTGGCTAAGTGATGCGCAATTACAGCAGCTGCTGGCGTTTCAATCATTACACCAATTTCAATATTTTTATCAAACGCTTTACCTTCAGCATTTAATTGTTCCTTAAGGATATTGATTTCAGACTTTAATATGCGGATTTCTTCTACAGAAATAATCATTGGGAACATAATGCGCAATTTACCAAATGCTGATGCACGTAAAATTGCACGTAATTGTGCATGAAGCACTTCTTTACGATCTAAACAGATACGAATTGCTCGCCAACCTAAGAATGGATTTTCTTCTTTTGGTAAATGCATATATGGGACATCTTTATCACCACCAATATCCATGGTGCGTACAATCACAGATAAGCCATTGGTTGATTCAGCTACTTCTTTATATGCTTTAAATTGTTCTTCTTCGTCAGGATACGCTTCACGATCCATAAATAAGAATTCTGTGCGGTATAAACCAACACCTTCATAACCATTACGTTCAGCACCAGCAATATCCCGTACTGTACCAATATTGCCACAAATTTCTACTTGGTGACCGTCAAGGGTTACAGCGGGTAGATCTTTTAATTTAGCAAGTTCTTCTTTGTCACTAAGGTATTTAGCTTGAACTTGTTTTAACTTTTCTTGAGTAGTGTGATCTGGGTTGATATAAATAGCATTATTGATCGCATCTAGAATAATGAAATCACCTTGTTTGATTGCTTGAGTTGCATTAGATGTGCCAACGATAGCAGGGATTTCTAAAGAACGAGCCATAATTGAGGTATGTGAGGTGCGCCCACCAGCATCAGTAATAAAACCCAATACCATTTCTAAGTTTAGTTGAGCTGTTTCAGACGGCGTTAAGTCAGTTGCAACTAAAATACATGGCTGGCTAATAGCACTTAAGTCAACAATTTCAATACCTAAAATATTTTTTAGTAATCGTTTACCGATATCACGAATATCTGCAGCGCGTTCTTTTAGATATTCATCATCTAGATTTTCGAGCTCTTTAGCTTGAGTTTCAAAAACAGATTGAACAGCAGCATCAGCGCTTGAGTGCTTACTTTGAATACGAGAAATAACTTCTTGTTCAAGATCTTCATCTTCAAGAAGCATAATATGCCCTTCAAAAATGGCCGCTTTATCTTCTCCTAATGTTGATTTCGCCCGTTCCATGATCGCATGAAGTTGTTTGCTTGATTTTTCTCGAGCTTCCTTAAAGCGCTCAATCTCAGCGTCAATCTTGTTATCAAGAATTTGTCTATTGCTAATAACAATAGGTTCTTCTTTTAATAATAGCGCTTTAGCAAAAGCGATACCTGGGGAAACAAGTGTACCTGATACCATAACATTTAATCCTTATTCAATTTTAAAACCATTCATAGCTAATCGGGAGTTATTTATTCCAACTCAGGAATTAATTTTACTAAGTGATCAACAGCTTCTTTTTCGTCTTCGCCTTCAGCTTCAATAGTAATAGTTGTGCCTTGTGATAAAGCTAATGTTTGTAATTTAAATAGGCTTTTAGCGCTTGCACTTTTGCCATTAGATGTGACCGTGATTTCTGCGTTAAAGTTTTTGGCTTCTTTAACAAATTGTGCAGCAGGGCGGGTATGAAGACCGTTAGATGCTGTAATGGTTACATCTTGTTTATACATATTATTTTACTCCCAAAATATTTTCATTCTAGCGACCAATATAAATAAAAACAGCCTGAAAGGCTAGTAAGATTTCATATATCTTTTATATTAGGTCAATCGTATTATCTTAATTTATTAAGATAGTCATATTTGATCAATACTGATAGATACGCGTGATCTTATCACTGCATTTTTTAAATTCTACCTGTCCATGAATCCCATGTTTTATATTTTCAAAAACCATTTCTTCACTACCATCAAGCTGTGATGCTCGTATCTCTTCTCTACAGAAAGTTTCAAATCGTTGTAATTCTTGCTCACTATCACCTAATTTATAAGCTTTAGGTAAATCTTGACCTGTTACATTAGTATGTATTTTGTTTCGCACATCAAGGACAATCATACCTTTATTTGATAGAAATAAGCCACAGGCAGTTAATGATAATGATAATCCTACAAAAAATAATAGCTGCAGAAACAATTTCATGGTTAATTCTACAATGTTCAAAATAATTCCTTTATAAAGTGCAGGAACCTGTTTATTATTTATAATTATATACTAATAATCAGAGAAAGTGCAGAGTACATTTTTTTATGATGCAATAAGACTAAGGTGAAGTTTATGTCAAATGCGATTAATTATGACGAATTTAATGGTCAACTAATTCAAAATAAAATAGGTATTACCGCAGCCGAACTGCACGGTTTTCTTTCAGGCATATTAGCTGGCGGTAATTTTGATGAAAGTTGGCATCCATTGGTTGAAGATATGTTAAACAATGGTCAAAAAATGCCCGCATCATTAGATGAAAAAATAAGCCATCTTTATACGCTTACCAAACAACAATTCTTTGAAGAAGATTTCAGCTTCCAATTATTACTAAGTGATAAGGATTTATATGCGCAGCTTGATGATCTAGTCGGCTGGGTGAATCATTTCTTGCTTGGCATTGGACTTGTACAACCTAAAATTAACCACATCAAAGGTGATGTTGGTGAGGCTATTTATGATCTTCGCCAAATTGTTAAATTGGGTTATGATGAAAATGAAGATCAGCAAGAACTTGGTTTTGCTTTTGAAGAAATAAAAGAGTATGTTCGCATAACTTCGATGCTATGTTTTGATGAATTTAATGAGCCAGATATTCGCCCAACAATCCATTAATAATAGTAATTACACACCTCAAGGCCATTATAATGATAAACACCGATATCAAAACAGAACTCTTGGCACGGCGAGAGAAATTATTAGCCGAAATGGTGCCAAATAGTATTGCTCTTTTTTTTGCAGCTCCAGAAGTTGTACGTAGTAATGATACGCATTACCCATATCGACAAAATAGTGATTTTTGGTATTTTACTCTTTTTGCCGAACCAGAAGCAGTTTTTGTGGTTATTAAACAAAAGGATAATACACCGAAATATGTATTATTTAACCGCAAAAAAGATGCTTTGGCAGAAATATGGACAGGTTACCGTTTAGGGCAGCAAGCCGCATTAAAGACTATATTTATTGATGAGGCATATTTATTTGATGAAATTGATAGGATATTACCTGATTTATTAAATGGTAAAACGGCAGTTTATCATGCTGATCAACAGTATGCATATGCAGATGGTATTGTGGATCATGCGATTAACACCTTACGACAAGGTAGTAGAATGAATTTATCTGCGCCTAATTGTAAAATTGATTGGCGTCCTATCGTCCATGAAATGCGCATGGTTAAATCAGATTTTGAAATAGAACTTTTACGTCAAGCTTGCAAGATTAGTGCAAAAGCTCATATTAGCGCTATGCAAAAATGTCAACCGAATATGCATGAATATCAATTAGAGGCCGAAATTTTACATGAGTTTGCTTGGCATGGCGCCCGCTCACCGTCTTATAATACTATTGTAGGTAGTGGTAATAATGGTTGCATTTTACATTATGAAAATAACAGTGATCAGTTAAAAGATGGTGATTTAGTTTTGATTGATGCGGGTTGTGAATACCAATACTATGCAGGAGATATTACACGCACTTTTCCGATTAATGGTAAATTTAGCCAAGCTCAGCGTGAAATTTATGACATTGTTTTAGCATCGCAATATCAAGCTATTAAATTATTTAAGCCAGGCACATCAATTATGGATGTGAATAATCATGTTATTAGAACGATGGTAGAAGGTTTAGTTAAATTAGGTATTATGCAAGGAGATATAGATACTTTAATTGCTAACAAAGCCTACACTCACTATTATATGCACAGTTTAGGACATTGGTTAGGCATAGATGTGCATGATGTTGGTAGTGATCGCAACCGCATTTTAGAGCCTGGTATGGTATTAACAGTTGAGCCAGGGCTTTATATTAACCAAGATGCAAATGTGCCGGCACAATATAAAGGCATAGGTATTCGGATTGAAGATAATATTTTAATTACTGAGTCAGGCAATGAAGTATTGACCTCTGATGTGCCCAAAGATCCAGTAAAAATTGAAAAATTGATGGCAAACAAATTTGCTTATTAGTTGTATCGTTGCCATAATTTCTTAATTGAAGTTATGGCTTTTCTATCGACATCATTATTAACCTAGACTAATTGATTTATCGCGATTAAAGATAATTTTTATTTTTAAATCTTTGCTAGCAATTGGTTGATACTTCCAACTTTTCATGGCGTTGATTACTGAACGATTAA
The DNA here is from genome assembly GCF_001690825.1 of Gilliamella sp. Fer1-1. Lineage (NCBI taxonomy): Bacteria > Pseudomonadati > Pseudomonadota > Gammaproteobacteria > Orbales > Orbaceae > Gilliamella > Gilliamella sp. Fer1-1. The sequence continues at coordinate 120,481 of NZ_LZGX01000034.1, read as the reverse complement.
AAATATTATTAGGATTAGCCTCTATTATCCGAATATTTTCAACCCGCCCATCTTTGTTAACATCAAACATAGCAATCACATAACCTTCTAAACGCATATCAAGCGCTCGCCGTGGGTATTCGGGTTGATTTCGTCTAATTGGTGAAGGGTTGCCTGAATATCGCTGACTATCTGAAATCTTTGGAGCTACGGAAGTATTAGCGACATTTTCACTGGCAACCTCTTGCCTGACTTGTTGACGTGAAGCTTTTGGGGCTGGTGAGCGTTGTTTCTTCTGTTTTGATTCTTTTTTCACCACGATGTTCTTTTGGGAATCTACAGTAGGTTTGTTAGGTATTTTTTCAACAATAGGATCGGTTGTTTCTTCTTTAACAACTTCTGGTTCAACAACTGAATCAGTGGGAATTTCTTCAATCGGTTTATTATCAATAAGTTCGCTATTTTCCACACCTTTAATATCGGGGGTATTTTCTACTAATGATTGCTCGGGAGCTGCCAATTGCGATAAATCGACCATAACAGCTTTAATTGCATTATCGCCTTCATCAATAACAATATTTTCAGCAAATAAGGCCGAGCTAAACAGTAGTGCAAATAATACAAGATGTGACACTACGGAAGCCGATGTACATATATAGCGACTCTTAGGCTTCTTTTTCGTAGGGCTCAAAGGAGCTTTAGCATTATCTATGTCTATATCAAAGTTAATCTTCATAGCAATAATCATTTTTAACTTAAGTTAAGTATTCTAGATGAAAATGCTTATCATTTGTAGCATTTTTTGAAATATGATAGATAAGACCTTGTTGCATCATGATATTTATCAGATAATAGAAAATAGATATCTATTATTTGTAATGGTTAGGCTGATGAACACTCCGTCAATGAATCAAATACTCGATCTTGTTAAAGACGATTTAATAAAAGTAAATCAAGCTATACAAGCAGAACTTAGTTCTGATGTGGCTTTAATTAATCAGTTAGGTAATTACATCATTAGTAGTGGTGGAAAGCGCATACGCCCTGTTATTGCATTATTAATTGCTAAAGCACTTCACTATCAAGGCGATAAACATATTATCACAGCAGCTTTTATTGAATTTATTCATACTGCCACTTTATTGCATGATGATGTTGTTGATGAGTCTGACTTACGCCGTGGTAAATCGACCGCTAATGCAATTTTTGGTAATGCTGCAAGTGTGCTTGTTGGTGATTATATTTATACACGTTCTTTTCAAATGATGGTGCGTACAGAATCTTTTAAAGTATTGACGATCATGTCGGCGGCAACAAATGTGATTGCTGAAGGTGAAGTACAACAATTGATTAATTGTAACGATCCCGATATCACGAAAGAACAATATTTAGATGTTATTTATCGTAAAACCGCACGTTTATTTGAGGCGACCGCGCATTCTGCTGCGGTCTTAGCTGGTGCAAACGAGCAACAAGAGATTGCTTTGCAAGAATATGGCAAATATTTAGGTACAGCTTTTCAAATCATTGATGATCTACTCGATTATAGTGCTGATAGCAACCAAAAATTAGGTAAAAATTTAGGCGATGATCTCAACGAAGGTAAACCAACCTTACCGCTTTTACATGCAATGCGCCACACTAAAAATGCTCAAGATGCAACTTTAATTCGTCAAGCAATAGAGCAAGGCAATGGGCGAAATTTATTAGATCGTATATTACAAATCATGGATGAATGTGGGTCGCTAGATTTTACGTTACAAACCGCTCAAGAAGAGGCTCAAAAAGCGTTTGATGTTGTCGCTATTTTACCCGATTCACCCTATAAACAAGCATTACAAGATCTTGCCTTATTGTCAGTAAAAAGAGAGAACTAATTAACAGATAAACTAGTCTGTTATTAGTTAATTTTATGTTCAAGTGCATGCCTACTTAAAATGCTTTGTCACCCGTTGTATATGCAATAATTTCAAAATTCAATTATGGTAATTCTGTATGCTTAGAAGATTTTTGCCTATTTTTTTTATTTTAATTTCAATGATTTCGGTTCAAGGTAGCGCATCTATAGCCAAATATTTGTTTCCTATTCTCGGGCCTCAAGGAATGACTGCTTGGCGGTTATTTTTTTCGGCAATTTTGTTAGTTTTGATATTTAAACCATGGCGCAAAGTCATGACCAAAAAAGCATTGAAATACATTTTTTTATATGGCATATCAATTGGTTGTATGAATTTAGCTTTTTATAACGCGATTGCAAGAATTCCGATAGGTATTGCTGTTGGCATTGAACTCACTGGACCTATTGTAGTGGCAATGTGCTCTTCTCGAAAAGTGCTTGATTTTATTTGGTTAGGTGTTGCCATTGTCGGCCTTGCTATGCTTTTGCCTATTCATCAAGCATCAAACCATTTAGATCCCATTGGGATTTTATATGCGCTATTAGCAGGAAGTGGTTGGGCATGTTATATCTTATTTGGGCGTAAAGCTAGCGCCCTTCATGGTTCATCAAGTGTCGCAATTGGGTCGGTTATTGCTTCGTGCTTTTTATTTCCTATCGGTATCTGGCAAACTGGTAGCGCCATGTTTTCATTAGAACTTATTCCGATGGTTTTTGTCGTTTCATTATTAGCATCGGCAATTCCTTATGGGTTAGATATGATGGCTTTGCCTAAATTACCGGCTAAAACATTTAGTACATTAATGAGTTTATCGCCCGTTTTTGCAGCACTTTCTGGACTAATTGTGTTACATGAACAATTAACCTACTATCAGTGGTTAGCAATTGTTTTTATCATTATATCGTCGATGGGGACAGTACTTGCAATCAGTCAACCGACAAAGCTTAAATCGACTAGACCAAGCAATTAACGGTAATACCGTGCTGTTGCGAGCACGGTAATCTTTGCAGAAAACTTTTAGTTAAAGATAGGACAAGCTATTTTTTAGCTAAAAACAGTGTATATGGTGATTTAACGAGGTGGGAATCCCATGCCTCCTCCGCCCATTAATCCTTTCATTTGGCGCATCATTTTCATCATGCCTCCACCTTTCATTTTCTTCATCATTTTTTGCATATCTTCGAACTGTTTTAATAGTTTATTGACATCTTGAACTTGAGTTCCTGAACCATTTGCAATGCGGCGTTTGCGCGATCCTTTAATAATTTCAGGGTTAGCGCGCTCTTTTAATGTCATTGAACCAATAATTGCTTCCATTTTTATGGTAATTTTATCATCCATTTGAGCTTTGATGTGATCTGGAAGTTGACCAACACCCGGTAATTTAGCCAGCATTGCTCCCATTCCGCCCATATTACGCATCTGTTTGAGTTGATCTTGAAAATCGTTAAAATCAAATTTGTCGCCTTTTTTTAGCTTTCTAGCAATTTTTTCAGCTTTTTCGCGATCGACATTACTTTGTAGTTCTTCAATTAAAGAGATGACATCTCCCATCCCCAAAATTCGCGAAGCAATACGGTCTGGGTAAAATGGCTCTAACGCATCAGTTTTTTCTCCCATCCCTAAAAATTTAATTGGTTTACCTGTGATATGGCGAATAGATAATGCTGCCCCACCACGAGCATCACCATCAACTTTGGTTAAAATCACACCAGTGAGTGGTAAAGCATCGTTGAATGCTTTAGCTGTGTTTGCTGCATCTTGCCCTGTCATAGCATCAACCACAAACAATGTTTCAATTGGATTAATTGCTTGATGTAGTGCTTTGATTTCATCCATCATGTCATTATCAATGTGCAAACGACCAGCGGTATCGACAATGAGCACATCAAAAAATTGCAATTTTGCATGGGAAATTGCTTTATTAACAATATTAACAGGTTTTTCAGTAATATCAGATGGGAAGAATTCGACATCAATCGCTTTAGCCAGTGTTTCTAACTGTTTAATTGCAGCGGGTCGATAAACGTCCGCAGACACAACTAGCACTTTCTTTTTTTGTTTTTCTTTGAGGAATTTAGCTAGTTTAGCGACACTGGTTGTTTTACCTGCACCTTGTAATCCTGCCATTAACATGACAGCGGGAGGCTGGGTTGCCAAATTAAGTGAACTATTGACTTCCCCCATTGCGCTTGTCAGCTCGGCTTGAACTATTTTAATGAATTCTTGACCAGGTGTAAGACTTTTGCTGACATCTAAGCCAACAGCTTTTTCTTTAACTTGATTAATAAAGTCACGAACCACAGGCAGTGCAACATCAGCTTCAAGTAATGCCATACGTACATCGCGTAGTGCATCTTTGATATTGTCTTCAGATAATCGCCCACGGCCACTGATATTGCGGAATGTCTGTGATAAACGGTCGGTTAAATTCTCAAACATATTAACTCTCGTAATAAATAAAAAATTACGATTATCATATCAGAAAATTACCATAAGTCCCACGATCATAATTTTGTGTTGACTTGACACCAAATTGTGTTCCTGTTGAAATGAGGGAAGAGAAAAAGATCACATTGATTATTTTAATAATTAGAAAAGCAAATAATAGATTAAAAAGGAGAAAATCAAATATGGCAAAAGTAATTAGCACTGACAAAGCACCTGCGGCTATTGGCCCTTATGTTCAAGCTGTCGATTTAGGTAATATGTTATTTGCCTCAGGGCAAATCCCACTAAATCCAACAACAGGTGAAATGCCAAGTTGTGTGAAAGAGCAAGCGAAACAGAGTTTAGCTAATGTTAAAGCGATTGTCACAAAAGCAGGTTATCAAGTGAATAATATCGTTAAAACCACTATTTTTTTAGCCGATATGAATGACTTTACCGCTGTAAATGAAGTATATGAAGCATTTTTTACTGAAAATAATGCGTCTTTCCCTGCTCGTTCATGTGTCCAAGTTGCACGAATCCCTAAAGATGCTAAAGTTGAAATTGAAGTTATTGCCGCTAAATAAATTACTTATCTGATTAGCACCAAAAGGTGCTAATGTTTGTCAAAAACTTTCAGTAAATAAAGCGTTTTAGTATAAATTGCACTAAAAAACGTTACATTTTGAGTTATTTTAACCTTTAATTCTTTTTAGCAAAAAAGCTGCAAATTTCTAACCAAAAATCAATTTAATTATTTATTGTTAACCTGTTATTTAGTGATTGATTGCTGATTTAGTTGGTGCAATAATCTACAATAATTTATTACTATTTTTTGTGTCAATTTGGATTGTAAATATGTTTGAAAAAGTAGAGCCATATGCAGGGGATCCTATTTTATCATTAGTAGCTGAATTTATTAATGATAGTAGAGATAATAAAACTAATTTAAGTATTGGTTATTATTATGATGAAAACAGCATAGTTCCTCAATTACAATGCATTAAAACGGCTCGCAATTATGTCTATCACCATAACCAAGATGCTCAGTTGTATTTGCCGATGAGTGGTTTACCCGCTTATTGCCAAGCAATTCAATCATTATTATTTGGTGACGACCATGTGGCTTATCAAAACAAACGTATTGCAACGATACAAACATTAGGCGGATCTGGTGCACTTAAGGTGGGGGCAGATTTTTTATATCGTTATTTTCCAAATTCGCAAGTCTGGGTCAGTGATCCAACATGGGAAAATCATATTGCTATTTTTAATGGCTCAGGTTTTAAAGTAAATAAATATCCATACTTTGATGCACAATCCTGTGGTGTAAAATTTGAAGCAATGCTTGAAACATTAAATCAATTACCTGCCCAAAGCATTGTTTTACTACACCCTTGTTGCCATAATCCAACTGGTGCTGATTTAACGCAAGCACAGTGGGATAAAGTGATAGCGGTTTTACAAACACGAAATCTTATTCCATTTATGGACATAGCTTATCAAGGTTTTGGCCAAAGCATTGGCGATGATGCTTATGCGATTAGAAAGATGGCTGATGTTGGCTTGTGTGGATTTATCAGTAACTCCTTTTCAAAAACATTTTCACTTTATGGTGAACGCGTTGGCGGGCTATCTGTTTTATGTGATAACAGCAAAGTAGCTAGCCACGTATTAGGGCAGTTGCAAGCAACTGTCCGCCAGAATTACTCTAGCCCAGCAGCTTATGGTGCGCAGTTAGTTAGTTGTGTTTTAAATAATCCAGAACTTAAAACACAATGGCTTAAAGAACTCGATGCAATGAGAAATCGAATTGCAACAATGCGATCTACGCTGGTTGAATTATTAAAAAAAGCTGCTCCTGAGCGTAATTTTGATTATTTGGTTAAACAGCGAGGCATGTTTAGTTATACCGGTTTTAGTAAAGAGCAAGTTACACAATTGAAAGATAATTTTGCTGTTTATTTGGTGGGCAGCGGAAGAATGTGTGTAGCGGGTTTAAATCACCATAATATCGACCGTGTGGCAGAAGCATTTGCTACATTAAAATAATCATATTACTAAAAGGAGTATATTTTATGTTCCGTAAAATGCTAATTCTAATGTTAGGTGTGGCGATGACAACTCTTATTGTTGGATGTAACACTGTTAAAGGTGTTGGCGAAGATGTTGAATCAGGTGGAAAGGCTATTTCGCATACTGCTGAAAAAGTCAGTGATAAAATGTAATTAAGGATATAGATATGCCTATAAACATTCTAACATCTGGAATATAGTTAGAATAAAAATGTTACGTATTTTATCTATAGTGATATTTTTTTTACTTGTTGGGTGTGGTTCGTTAAACTTTCGAACTACACCTTTAACTATGGAAAATTGCCAATACTCAAACCTATTTGGTATTGAAGTTATATTAAATCCCCTTCCTGCAAATACACCAATTTATCAGCATGTTTATATTACCCAAAGCCGAGAAGGCAAACATTTACCGAGTAGTTATGCAGGAATAAAAGGTAAGTTAACAGATCAAATTTTTATCCGCGATTATCCCAAAGAAACATTCTGGCGAACACCTAACTTATTTGAAAGATCTTCTCTGTACGATGATGGTTATGATGATCTTTATATTAGCAAAGCGCAAAAAGAAGCACGTGATCGTAAAGCCAAATTTGTAGTAAGACAAGCCATTTTACAAAATTGCCAAATCGTCTATATCGCTATTGATTCTTTAGCCAAAGACAGGGATAATCTTTCGCTAATTCAATCTAGCGATTTATCAATCATAAAATAAGAGCAAAATTGTCAAGGAAATAGAGCTGAAAAGTCTGTTGCTAATGTTAGTTAGGCCAGTTATAAGTTTTATTCACTTTGCTGATGTTATTTTTATACGCTAGATATGATTGTATCGAGTGATATGTAGTCACAATGAATCGATCCAGAAAGCGACATAACCAATTTTAGCTATTTTTTAAAGTGGCTATACAATATTAGGATTGTTTATGCAGTTTTCACATTATTAAATACAGAGTTAAGCCTTTTAATATTGCAATTTTAATTTTTCTGATATGAAAGTTGCTATTAAGACGATTATTTATACCTGTATATTTATCCTTTATATATTAAAGTCAATGCGAGTTAAAAACACATATGTTAATGGCACTGCAGCCAAGGTATCTGTAGTACCATTGTTAGTTAATTTGTTTTAAGGAAATAAAATGACATTAAATTTAGACAGTTCAACCAATAAAAAAGTCAAAAAAGCCGTTATTCCTGTTGCTGGTTTGGGTACACGCATGTTGCCCGCAACAAAAGCTATTCCCAAAGAGATGCTTCCGGTTGTTGACAAACCACTGATTCAATATGTGGTTAAAGAGTGTATTGCAGCTGGCATAACTGAGATTATTTTTGTAACCCACTCATCAAAAAACTCAATTGAAAACCATTTCGATACCAGTTTTGAATTAGAAGCCATGTTAGAGGCACGTGTTAAACGTCAGTTATTGCAAGAAGTACAAGGTATTTTACCTAAACATGTCACAATAACCAGTGTTCGCCAAGGTTTGGCTAAAGGGCTGGGTCATGCAGTGTTATGTGCTTATCCTTTGGTGGGCGATGAACCATTTGCTGTCGTTTTACCTGATGTGATTATTGATGAGTATGAAAGTGATTTAACCAGCGATAATTTAGCCGCAATGATTAATAATTATCATGAAACCAAACATAGCCAAATCATGGTTGAGCCAGTACCCAAGGAATTAGTTTCTTCTTATGGTATTGTTGATTGCCGTGGTGAAGTATTATCTGCAGGCAATGTTGCACAAATGTATAGTGTTGTTGAAAAACCCTCTATTGAAGATGCACCATCAAACCAATCTGTGGTCGGGCGTTATATTCTATCTGAAAAGATCTGGCCGTTACTTGCTAAAACACCATTAGGTGCTGGTGGTGAAATTCAGTTAACTGATGCCATTGCCATGTTACTTGAAGAAGACAATGTTGATGCTTATTGCATTAAAGGCCGTAGCCATGACTGTGGTAATAAACTGGGCTACATACAAACATTTGTGCAATACTCAATGCGCCACAAAAGTTTAGGTAGCGATGTTAAAGCGTGGTTAAAAACCATTTAATTTTATTAGGATAGACTCGAAACCGAAAAGGGTACTGTTTGCGCCCTTTCGGTTATATAGTTTACTTTTTGTATTAGCTTTCTGATGGCTCATTTTCAAAAGTGACATTAGGATCGTTATACACGGTCATATTCATAAGTCCTACTTCTCGATCAGTTACAACAGCCGCTGTCATTGCACCAGATACATTGGCTAAAGTTCGTGCCATATCGATAATTGGATCGATAGCTAACACCATACCAATTAAAGGGAAGTATTCAGCCATACCCATGCCAGATAAGACCACCGTTGCGGCAACCGTTGCTGTACCGGGAATGCCAGCGATGCCGATTGAACCAATAACCACCACAATGACAAGCATAATATAAAACTGGATATTAGTCTCAATACCAACCATGTGCGCTACCATCACGGCAAGTAAAGCAGGGAAGAAGCCAGCACACCCATTCATTCCCATGGTGCTACCAAGCGAGCCGACTAAATTGGCAGTGCCAGTATTTACCCCCATTCGAACGGTTAACGTTGAGATAGTCATAGGTAATGTGCCGACTGATGAGCGACTAGTAAAGGCTAATAGCCATGTTCCTAACGCTTTTTTGATAAACATCGTTGGCGAAATACCATGGATCAAGACAATCGTAATATGCATAATTAGCATAATCGCTGTTGCAATATAGACTGCAACAACAAAGTTTGAAACCTGGATAATTGCTGGTATTCCATTAGAAATAATGGTGCGAGCCAGTAAAGCAATGACCGCGTAAGGCATGTATTTAATAACAGTCATCGCAATTGACATGACGATTTTGTAAAGTGCTTCGATAAATGTTTTAAATAACGCAATGGGCTGTGGGTTTTTCTTTTCCATTCTATTAGCGGCAAGCCCCATTAAGGCAGAAAAAATGACTAAGCCCACAATGTTTTCGTTTACCATTGATGCAATAATATTGCTAGGTATTAGATTGATAAAGGTATCAATAATATTGGTGTATTGTTTTGCGTGAGCTTGATGTACAGAGTTTGAGCTCATTGTACCTAAGGCAAATAGATTCGCTAACAAAATACCGACTATACAGGCAATAGCTGTTGTAAACAGCAACCAAAAAATCCCTCTAAATGCGATTTGCGGTAGATTTTTTTTACCAGAAAAATCGATGATGACTTTAACAATAGAAACAAAAATGAGTGGTATCACTAACATTCGGATAAAGGCAATAAAAGCACGACCAAAAAGCCCATACCATGTTGCGGTTTCCTGCATCCAGATTGTTGATATATCTGGGAATCCTGCTACAGCTTGGATCCCTAAGCCAAGCACTGCACCAAGTATTAGACCAACTAACATGCGAATTGAAAAATTAACTTTTTTATCTTGTAGCGGTTTCATCACCGCAAAAAAACAAATAAGTAATAGTCCAATACTAATGAGCGTTTGATAATGGGTAATTACTAAGAACTTTTCAAAAAAAGCTCCCTGAAAAATGGCACCTGGCATAATTAGCCTCTCTTTTGATAATTCAATTATATGGTTAAAAATCGACCTTTAATAATATTGCTTATATAGATAAGCAAGTATTTTTATTTTGCTATAGATCCGGCAATATTTAAAATATCCCATGGTCTTGAAAATGGTGGCGCATACAAAAAATCCATCATGGCAAACTCATCAATTTTTAAATTTGCCCATATTGCAGTTGCTAACGTATTTACTCTTAATACCGCACCACTTCCACCAACTATTTGCCCTCCTAAAATCTCGCGAGTATCGGCATGGTAAATCAGTTTTGTTGTTACACTTGTTTGTCCAGCAACATAGTTGCTATGGTTTTTATCTTTAACCATTACAGTTTTATAAGGAATTTTGGCTTTTTTTGCTTCGCTTTCGGTTAAACCAGCTCGCCCTGCCTCAATATCAAAAACCTTTAGGGCTGATGTGCCAATAGTACCGGGGTATTCATTATGTCCTCCGCCTAAATTTTCGCCTACGATTTTACCAAGCTTGTTTGCGCCTGTAGCAAGCGGAATATACACCATTGATTGGCTAATTCTATGGTGAAGTGCGGCACAATCTCCAGCGGCGTAGATGTCAGTAATATTGGTTTGCCCAAAGCGATTGGTTATGACTGCGCCGTTTTCAAGTGTGTTGATCCCCATGTTTTTATAGATAGCACTATTGGGTTTTACACCTGTTGCAATGATAACAACATCTGCTGGGTATTGCGATTTATCGGTAACCACATGAGTGACTGTATGAGCCCCTTCAAAGCCTAACACGCGTTCTTGTAAGTGTAGGTCACAATGTTGTTTGATGTTTTCTTCTATCAGTTCGGTAATTTGCTCATCAAAAGCATCAACAAGAATTCTATCATCTAGCTGAATAAGTTTAACTTTTTTTTGTAGGGCAACGAGTGATTCGGCTATTTCAAGCCCAATATACCCAGCACCAACAACAATAACATTTTGGGTATTTGGATTGGTTAACGCTTGTTTGATTGCTAGCCCATCATGTAGATCGCGTAAGGTGAAGATATTTTTTAATTGATTATTTTTAAAAGGCGGAATAATGGGGCTAGCACCAACCGCGAGTAGTAGTTTATCGTAGTTATCATCAAAGCAATTGCCTGTATTGAGATCTTTAATGGTTAATTTTTTTTGATTAACATCAAGTGCAATAACTTCATGTTGTGTCTTGATTTCAATGCCATCTTTTTGGAATTGTGCTGGTGTTCTGGATATCATTTCATTGGCATCAGTAAAGTGGTTACCAATGAAATAAGGTAACCCACAAGCACCAAACGATACAATATCCGATTTTTCATAAATACGGATGGTGGCCTCAGGGTTTGTTCTTTTGGCTTTTGCCGCAGCACTTGCGCCTGCGGCTTGAGCGCCAATGATGATTATTTTCACTTAATTTTCTCCTTAGTGCTCAAAAACAGAATTATTCAATACTAGCTTATCATACGTTATCAATCATACGGGTGATAGATAACTGCTTGGTTTTAATATTTGTTAGTTTAAAATTTGAATTATTTGAAAGATATCTGCTTTTTTATTTTATTAATCGTATTATGTTGTAAAAACTTTTCAAGTTACTGTGTTTTTGAATATCAGTTTTTAAGTTTAACTGGTTGAATATAATTTATTAAATCTATAATTAAATTAATCTGTAAATGAGTGTCATTTAATGCAGGAATATAATAAAAGTTTTTGCCACCTGCATTTAAAAAAACTTCTCGATTTTCTTCGTCAATTTCGTAAATGGTCTCAATACAGTCTACCGAAAATCCTGGGCAGATGACTTGCACATTTTTAACGCCTCTTTGAGCTAAAATTTGTAGTGTGCTACTGGTGCTTGGTGTAACCCATTTACCTTTGCCAAATTTGGATTGATAAGCCATTTGAATGGGGATATTTATACCATTTTCTCGACATTTTTTGACTAATAACTGCGTGGTCATTTCGCAACGTTGTATATAATCATCATTGCGGTTATGGATATAACGCTCAGGAATGCCATGATAAGAAAGCACAAGCACGTCAGGTTCTCCTTGGTGGTGAAAAGCCTGTTTAATTTGTAGATAAAGTGCATTGATATAGCTTCGATGATCGGCATAATCTCGAATATAGTCAATATGATCAATGATATTGAGCGAAGTTATAATTTGCTTGATTTTATCAAGTACTGCGAGTGTAGTGGTTGTTGAATATTGTGGAAAGAGAGGTAATACTGTAATTTTTGTGCATGATCGCAGGTTATTTAACGCAGATTGCAAATTGGGATCGCCATAAGTCATGGCTAATTCACATTGAATATTAGGTAAATGGTGTTGTAATTTATCACATAATAATCGGCTATAATGCAATAAAGGCGAGGCGTTATTTATCCAGATTTTTTGGTAATGATTAATAATATAAGGCACTCGTTTAGGTATTACGCGGTACTTTAAAATTGGATACCAAAGCAGTTTTGGCAAATCAACTACATGCCGATCAAGCAAAAACTCGGTTAGATACTGCTTTATTGCATCTGGCGTTGCCGCATTTGGTGTGCCTAGATTAACTAGCAATAATCCTTGTTTTTTGTCCATAAGCGAGCCTTATTTGACACAAAGATAAGGGTTGATAACATCAAGAAGCCTACCTAGTGCGCCTTGATTTTGTTTTAATACTTGATAAGCATTTTCGCCAATCTGTTTACGATTGGTGTTATTTTCTAAAAGATCATTAATTGCTGAATAAAGGGAAGCTGGGGAGCTATCACAAATGATCATCCCTTTAGCTGCAATAAGCTGTTCACAAATAACTTTAAAATTGAAAAAATGTTCGCCACTAATGATAGGAATATGGTGGAGAGCTGGCTCTAATGGGTTATGCCCACCATGTTTCACTAAACTACCGCCAACGAAAGCGATATCGGCAAGACCGTAAAGCGTGGCTAACTCGCCCATTGTGTCGCCTAAAATGACTTGCGTTTGTTTAGTAGGAACTTGCTTACTACTACGGTTTATATAAGTTAACCCGTGATCATTAATTAATTTTTCAACTGCTTTAAAACGCTCTGGATGGCGAGGAACAATAATTAATAGTAAATCAGGATGTTTGGTTAACAAAAGTTCAAAGGCAGCTAGGATGATTTCATCTTCACCATGATGTGTGCTTGCAGCGATAAAGACAGGTTGGTTTAATTGCCATTGTTGCTTTAGCTTTGTGGTTGTTTGCCGCTGTTGATCCGTTAAATTAATGTCAAATTTGATACTACCTGTTATCGCTAAATGATCGTTTGGCAACCCCAATGCGACAAACCGTTCGCCATCTTGTTTATTTTGAGCTGCCACTATACTGATTTTTGACAATAATTTACCAATAGCCGATCCTAGTTTGTGATATCTGTTAGCAGAGCGTTGCGATAATCTAGCATTGGCAATAACCAATGGAATATTTCGTTTATGGCACTGGCAAATAAAATTAGGCCAAAGCTCCGTTTCCATAATGATAACTAACTTAGGCTGGGTCGTTTTTAAAAAACGATTTATCGCGCAAGGTAAATCATAAGGTAAATATACATGATTGACACTATCGCCGAGCAATGCTTTAACTCGCTCAGATCCTGTTGGCGTCATGGTAGTAACAGTAATAGGTAAATTAGGGTATTGCTGTTGTAGCGCTTTAATGAGTGGAATCGCAGCAATCGTTTCACCGACCGATACGGCATGCACTAAAATACTATTAGCTTTCACTTTATTTTTACAAAAACCATAGCGCTCACGCCACCGCTTTCGATAAGCTGGAGCTTTACGACTGCGCCAAAGTAACCTTAGCCACACTAAGGGCTGAATCAAATATAATAAAACGGTATATAAAATTTGCATATCAATCAATTATCTTGATAGGTCAAAAAAGTGCTGGCGATAATAAGCCAGCTCGGCAATTGAATCACGAATATCATCAAGCGCTTGGTGTGAGCTCTGTTTGCTAATTCCTTTTAATATTTCAGGCTTCCAACGTTTGGCTAATTCTTTGATGGTACTGACATCTAAATAGCGATAATGAAAATAGCTTTCTAAATTAGGCATGTAGTTGAATAAAAAACGGCGATCTTGACCAATGGTATTACCGCAAATAGGTGAGCAGTTTTCAGGTACCCACTGTTTTAAAAATTCGATAGTCTGCTGTTCGGCTTGCTGTTCAGTGATAGTGCTTTTTCGAACACGTTCAATTAATCCTGATTTACCGTGGGTGTTTTGGTTCCACTCATCCATCAATGCTAATTGCTCATCAGATTGATGAACCGCAATTACAGGTCCTTCAGCAAGAATAGTTAAGTTAGAATCAGTCACAATAGTTGCAATTTCAATAATACGATCGGTTATTGGATTAAGCCCCGTCATTTCAAGATCGATCCAAATAAGATGACTACTGTTAATTTGTGGTTGGTTGTTCATAATTTTTGATAGAAATTTTCTTTTTGATACGCAGTAGTGTAGCATAACTGACAATCTGTTTTAGCAAAAAATGAGTACTATGGCAAAAAATCGACTTTCCAATAATCAAAAAAGACGTGTGGCGGCAAAACATCAACAACGATTAGCCATAAGGCAAGATGAAAACCTAGCAAGTTTTTCATCACCTCGTGATGGTGTGGTGGTAAGCCGTTATGGTAAATCGGCTGATGTTGAAGATAGTGGTGGGCTTATTTATCGGTGTAGTATTCGACGTACGTTACCTTCGTTAGTGACTGGTGATAAAGTGGTGTGGCGTGAAAGTTTAGAGCCAAACACCAACGGTATTATTGAAGCCGTTCACCCTAGGCATTCTGAACTTGTTCGACCTGATTTTTATGATGGGGTAAAACCTGTTGCAGCTAATGTTGATCAAATCGTGATTATTTCCGCTGTTTTGCCAGAGTTATCACTTAATATTATCGATCGCTATTTAGTCGCTTGTGAAAGTACTGATATACAACCTATTATTGTTTTAAACAAAATTGATTTACTCAATGATCAGCAACGCGCTGAGGTTGAAAAACAATTGGCGATTTATACTCGTATTGGTTATCAAGTGTTGTATGTTTCATGCCAACATCAACAAGGTATTGCGGTATTACAAGATATCTTGCAAGGTAAAGTTTCAATTTTAGTTGGTCAGTCTGGTGTGGGTAAATCAAGCATTATAAATTTGCTATTACCTCATCAATCACAATCGGCGATGACTGGTGGTATTTCAGAAATATCTGGTCTTGGGCAACATACAACAACCTCGTCAAGGCTCTATCATTTACCCAATGGTGGCGATATTATTGATTCACCAGGAATACGTGAATTTGGCTTATGGCATCTAGAGCCTGAACAAGTGATAAGTGGCTTTAAAGAATTCGATAACTATCTTGGCGGTTGCCATTTTCGTGATTGTAATCACTTTGATACGCCAGGTTGTTTGCTACAAAAAGCCGTGCAAGACGGTAATATTGCACCATCCAGGCTTGCCAACTATCATCGAATTTTACAAACAATGCAAGAAGTAAAAGCGAAAACCAACAAAAGCTATAAATAATTAGCTATTTTTTACAATAGCAACGCTTTTGCTGGCATTAAAATATGCAAAAAAAACTAAATATAATTAAAAAATCATCTACTTATAAATAAGTGGGTTACTAGGTTGTAACAGCGTAGACTAGTTAAACCAAGCAAAAAACTTCAATAAAATCAATGGCTTTTCTGAATGATTTTTAAGGGTAGTATGCATACAATTTGTATATTCGCAATTTGTATACCTACTGAAAGTGATTATTGTCGCTATTTTGTATGGGAATGCGCCAATACCTAAAGTAAATTGCCTGCTTAAAATATGAAAAGGTCGTCATAAGAGATTGTTTTTGCATGTAACGCTCTAAATATTTAACTATTTTAAATAAAAATTAATGCTTTAACCAAAAATTAAAAAACTAAAAACCTAAACGACATTAAACATTGATCTGCTCACAATCAGTGGCCACCGCTAATGGCAAATAGCTTGATTGTGAGCAGTGAATGAACCTATTTACTATTGATGGTCTTTAAAGCAAAACCAATAGCGACATATGCCCAACCTTGGAAAATAAGATCAATACCTAAAAACATACCTAAAACGTAAAGGCTGTCGTATGGCCAACCAGTGATAATCATAAATCCTAAAATGAGGGTGATAATACCTGATGTGAGTATCCACCCCCAACGAGGTAAATCACGGTTATTCATAGCAGCAAATATTTGCGTAAAACCACTCATAATTAATAAAAAGGAAACCACTAAAGTTAAAGCGGATGAAACGGTAACAGGTTGGAAAAATGACATTAAACCAATAAAAATGTATAGTACCCCCATTACAGCCCATAGTGCAGATTGACCGAAACTTTTAACCTGAAATGAATGTAGTGCTTGGATAATACCAGCGATCAAAATTAATGAACCAATAACATAGACCGAAAAAACAGTTGCAATGAACTGATAACCTAATGCGAAGCCTCCTAATATAATTAAAATAACACCCACTAAAATAAACCAGTTTGATTTTTGTTTAAGACCGTAAAAATTATTTTGGTTAGATATCATATTACTTTCCTATTTTATAAGTTAAATTTGGGTTTGAAATTAAAATCACTTTTAAGACAGGTGGTTTTGTCACAAGTGATTAATCAGTGAAAAGAAAGGCTGTGATACAATTCATTGCACAGTAATTGTTTTATCAAAACAATTACTGTGCATATAAATTAGACAATATAATAAAACTAAATTTACAATTAATCTTTATCTTTCAGTGCTTCGTCTAATGTTGAATAGAACATGAGTTTGTTAGAAATAGGAACAATTTTAGCTCTAGCTAATGTTTTTAATGGCTGAAATTGTAACTCACAGATTGATAAATCAACATTTTCAGGCAACTCATCAATAAAATGTATTAAAGCATTAAGCCCACCAGCATCAAGTATGGGTACCGCATCCCATTGTAGTATTATGTGTTGATATCCATTAATCTTTTGATAAATTTCTAAAAAGGTACGTTCAGCAGCAGCAAAAAACAGCGGCCCATTAATACGAAGTACTAAAGTTTTGTCATTACTGCGATTAAGTTCAACTAAACGCGTCATTCGGGCTATTCTGCGCATAAATAGAATTGATGCAAGTACGATTCCCAATGTAATAGCTATCACCATATCAAATAGTACGGTTAGTGACATACAAAGCAACATAATTAAAATATCGTCTTTAGGTGCACATTTGATAATATAAATAACGCGTTGAACCGCACTCATATTCCATGCCACGATAAGTAATAGCGCAGACATAGCCGAAAGTGGAATAAATGATAATGCTGGCGCAAAACAGATAAGTGCCAGTAAAACAACCAAGGCATGTAACACCGCCGCAATCGGTGAAGTTGCTCCCGCTTTGACATTAGCTGCCGACCGCGCGATAGCAGCAGTTGCTGAAATTCCACCAAAAAACGGCGCAATAATATTACCTAACCCTTGGCCAATGAGTTCACTATTTGAATGATGTTTGGTATGCGTCATTTCATCTAATACCACTGCACACAATAACGATTCTATAGCGCACAACATCGCCATGGTAAGTGAAATCGGTAATAAAGCGCTAAGTGTTGACCAATCCCATTTAAAATCAGTATGTTGCCAAGGTAAAGCAAATTCTGGTAGCACAGAGGGTATACCATGCCCTAGGGTATTATCGGCTAATGTATAGGTAAAACGTGAACCAATTGTTTCAATTTGATAGCCAAATTGATTAAAGATAAACATGACTATAATACCGGCAACGAGTGCAGGTAAGTGGCCAGATATTCTTAATTTAAGCCTTGGCCACATAATTAATACTATTAGTGTTACAGCTCCGACTAAGGTGTCTGCTATATTGATGGTAGGTAGTGCTTTAGTTAGCTCAATCACTTTACTAATATAACTTTCTGGCATATGTTCGAGCTGCAAGCCAAAAAAATCTTTAATTTGCATAGTTGCTATCGTGATAGCAATACCGGATGTGAAGCCTAATACAACAGGTAATGGTATATATTCGATTAATCTACCTAAGCGAATTATTCCCATTAATATAAGAAATATGCCAGATAGTAGTGTTGCAATGAGTAATCCTGATAATCCATATTGTAATGATACGGGGTACAAAATAACGACAAATGCGGCAGTAGGGCCAGAAACACTAAAGCGAGAACCACCCGTTAATGCAATAATAAAGCCTGCTATAATTGCGGTATATAGCCCATGCTGCGGTGGCACGCCACTTGCAATTGCTAATGCCATTGCTAAGGGGATAGCAATAATACCAACCGTAATTCCAGCAATCAAATCCTTGATAAAACGAGTTGTATTATAAGGGGTCGTTATACATGCTGATATAAATGCAATGCTAATTTTGGTGCGAGAAAGGCTATATAATTTCATTGTGTTTAATAGACTTATGGGGAATTGTTTGGGATGCTTAATAAGATAATCTTTTTTACAAAAAATAAAAGAGTGTTACAAAAATAATCATCTTTTTTATAAATTAGATAGGCTATACTCAGTAACTTGAGAAAAAAATCAAAGATAAAAATTTACTTATAAAATCAGCATTGGAAATAAAAGCCTGTTACATTCGTGGCGTTGATAGCATTAAACCGATATAATATGACTATCATGTTACTATATCGTTATCATCTTATCTTTTAGTGGATTTTAAATCATATAGTCTAAAGGTTGTGCAAATTTGCTAACGATTAAACGATAACAGTATATACTTAATTCATTGCTTATCTTGATGCCCCAAAAGAGCACTATGTCTGTTTACAAGCAAAATACTTGCTTGTGGTGGGTTGATGGGTAAACAATTAATGTCAGTTAAGTATATCAATAACACAAAGGTATGAGGTTTATTTTTTATGTTTTCTTGGTGGGCTAAAGCTTATTTTTTTCTTATCCAAATCTTGGTGAAACTTTTTGTGAAAAGTAAACCTGTTCCTACCGATCCAATAATAGAATTAGACCTTGATACCGATAAACCAATTTTATATGTCTTACCTTATAACTCTCAAATCGATTTGATGGTGTTGCGATCGCTTTGTTTGCAATATAATTTACCAGATCCACTAGCTGGCTTAGATATCAATGGTAAAAACATTCCTGCTTACATCTATATTGATAAAGGACCTGGTATTTTTGCCTCTAACCAACAAAAAAATAAAGCAATTGAAATTTTAAGAGATTATATTTCAGCACATCAACAAAATCATGATCTTGATGTCCAAATGTTACCTGTTTCGGTTATGTTTGGTCGCAAGCCTGATATCGAAGGGAAGAAAAAACTATCATTACAGGTACTTGGCGCAACTAGCAAATTTTTAAAAATCATCACGTCAGGCAGAGATTGTTATACTCGATTTTCTCGTACAGTTTCATTTAAAGATATTCATGTTGATAAACAGCAAGATCTTCCTATTTTAGCGCATAAACTAGCACGCGTTGCACGCATCCATTTCGCCAAACAACGTATGGCATCCATCGGACCTAAGCTTCCTGTTCGTCAAGCGATGCTAAATAACTTACTAAAAAAGCAAGTAATTAGCGAAGCAATACAAGAAGAAGCAAAAAGTAAAAATATTGACCTTGATAAAGCAAAGAAAAACGCATTAGCGATTTTAAATGAAATTGCCGCTAATTTTTCTTATCGTATGCTACGAATAACCGATTTTGTGCTGACCTGGGCGTGGAATAGGCTTTATCAAGGTCTTAAAGTCACTAATGCCGATCCTGTTCGAGAGCTTGCCCAAAATGGGCATGAAATTGTCTATGCTCCTTGCCACCGCAGCCATATGGATTATCTATTACTTTCTTATGTGCTTTATCGACAAGGATTAGTTCCTCCTCATATTGCTGCTGGCATTAACTTGAACTTTTGGCCAGCAGGACCCATTTTTAGGCGATTAGGCGCCTTTTTTATTCGCCGTTCATTCCGAGGTAATAAACTTTATACATCCGTTTTTCGAGAATATTTAGCGGAACTTTTTATCCGTGGTTATGCTGTTGAATATTTTGTTGAAGGTGGACGATCTCGTACAGGTAGATTACTCGATCCTAAAACAGGTATGTTAATGATGACAATTCAAACATTATTACGTGGTGATGCAAGACCCATTACCGTTGTTCCTGTTTATATTGGTTATGAGCATGTGTTAGAGGTCGCTACCTACGCCAATGAGTTACGAGGAGCAAAGAAAGAAAAAGAAAGCTTGTGGCGTACTCTAAAAGCATTTTTAAAATTAAAAAAATTGGGATTTGGCTATGTGAATTTTGGTCAACCAATACCGTTAAATCAGTTTTTAAATCAACAAGTTCCAGAATGGCGAGATGCAATCGAACCGACTGGTACTCAACGCCCGCAATGGTTAACACCAACAACCAATTTACTTGCTAAACAAATTATGGAGCACATCAACTCTTCAGCTGCAATCAATGCAATGAACTTATGCTGTTCAATATTATTAGCGGCAGATCAACGTGCATTAACGAAAGTTAGATTAATTGAACTGATTGATTATTTGTTAAAATTATTAAAAAATATTCCTTATTCAGAGTTGATAACCATTCCAGAACAAACGCCAGAAGAATTGTTTGAGCATGCCAAAGAAATGGGAAAATTTGTTATTACCACAGACGAAGCTGGCGAAATTGTTGGTTTAACTAACGAACAAGCGGTTTTAATGACTTATTATCGTAATAATATTCAGCATTTACTGATTATTCCAGCTATTGTGGCCAGAATTTTACTCAAACATAACCGGATTTCATCGGATGAAGTTTTAGAACAAGTAAAACGACTTTTTCCGTTAATCAAATCAGAGCTATTTGTTTATCACAATGATGAACAACTCACTGAATATGTAGATAAAATTATTAAAATCTATGCCGAATTAAACCTAATTTGTTATTCGCCAGATAAATTAACACTAAATTACTTAAAAATGTCGGAATTACAATTAATTGCTTCATCATCTAAAGATACATTGCAACGTTATGCTATTGCATTTTCTTTATTGCAAAAAGATCCAACAATTAGCCGTGCAACACTAGAAAAAGAGGCTCGACTCATTGCCGAACGATTATCCATTTTACATGGTATTAATGCCCCTGAATTCTTTGATAAAGGCGTATTTTCCACATTAGTTGCATCACTAAGAGAGCAAGGTTATTTAGATGATAAAAATGGCTCAAACTTAGCTAAAATTGAAACGATGAACAAAACACTTAAGCCTTTAATTACAACTAGAGTAATGCAAACTATCGATGATATAAACCCATTAATCAAATAATTCAAAAATACGCTAATTCGGAGATAATTTTAATGAAGTGCAATATTATTTGTTCATTGTAAGCTAAAGGCTATAACATGGTAGTTAACATCATTCTGCAAGAAACAATCAATGAGCAAGATTTTATCTTGTTGGCTAACAAATGGCAGCAAAATGCATCGGTTATCATTGAATCATTATTAGAAAATAATGAAGCTAAAAACCGTATTTTTAATCTTGCTCTAAACTATATTCCAAATTCATTTGCCGAAGCTGTCATTGATATTTTTCTTGAAGATAGTACTTTTATTATTCGTGATGATGATCTGCTAAAATGTGCAAAGCAAGGCTCTATGGGTTTAAAAAAAAGCATTTGTTATCGTAAAAATGTGCCTCAATATATTATTGATTTATGTAATTTCTATTAATCAACACGTTATCTAGGCTAGGAAATATAAAAGATGTTAGATTTTTCCTATTTATCGGATCAAGATGGCAGTAAATCATCTCTGGTTTTAAACGATAAAAAAGTCCAATTGCTTGATCACGCTTTTACTTATTTAAGGCAAAAAACGGGCATTATGATTGATCCTTATGGCCAAACAAGAATCTACCCAGACCATCAAAAAATATTAATCAATTTGTTACATCAGCATAATGACAGCGAGATCCAAAAACTCGTTTTGCTATTTAAGCAAGCATCCAGTGAGGATGAAATAATTCTTGCTGATGGTGATTAAATGAATAAATTATTTATTTAGCCATAATGACACTTACCTCAAGTTGCATTAAACTAATGCGTATTTATTACAAACGTTTATTACAAATGCAACGATCTCATGCAAGTTATTTAAGAGGAATTTATGGATTTTATCGCTATACGTGATGTGCTTTCTAACATAAAGGATATGCCAAACCATTTTTTTTATCTTCCTGCTGATCACTCCTCTTGGACACTTGATACACAAGGTCGGTTTTTGGATGATGATGCGTTAAATAATTTTGATTCAGACCTTTCCCAAAAAGTAATAGAAGAAGACTGGATCCCAACGCTAGAAAAAGCCGATATTGAAGATATTATTGAAGTTGCTAACAATGAATTAGGTAATCCAACATTAGAAGATTTATTTAACTCTTTTATTTTCTATATTGAAAATGACGCTTTTTTACAATATGCTGATTAAACATAAATGGCATATGTTTTTTACACAATATGCTTGTTTAACACAAATAGTACTAGCACATAAATTATGTTATAGCATTTAAGCATGGTGATTTCTTCTAATAAAAAAGTGATCGAATTGATATCACATTTATCAACTCAACTTAATCAATTAGGCATTTTATTACAAACCAATATTGCTGATGAATTTACTGTACATAATATGGCTAGTTCTGTACATATTGATATCTTAAAACACCGAATTTATCTTCGCTTCAAATTATCAATTAACGGCATTGAGCTATTTGATAACGATATCATCAATATTCAAATCACAGAGGGTATAATACATGCCACTTGCACCGTTTATTCAAATTATGGTATCGATAATGTAATGAAATACCAAAACGATCTAGATGATTTTGAGCTGGCAATCTTCGACAAAATTTTCATAGAATTATTGTCATGTATTACATCACATATTAACTTGCTGATCCAAAGCAACTAAATAGCTTAACCCACGAAAATGATTTAAGTAACTTAACAACTTTCACTAAAGGCTGACTGATATAAATGGACATGACCCAATAATGAAGACTAAAAAAATTTAATTAAAGTATGTTATATGATTAGCTACTATTATTTGATAATTTAAAACAGCATAATTTGGGATTAAATTTTAGAGCACCATCTATACGTGAACTATAAGTGAAGATAAACAATAAATAGAAAAGCTAATAGAAAATGAGCCATATACAAAATATCACTCAATTGGAAAACGCCATAATCCATCAAGCCCAAGCAGAAGATGAACAATCATTTTTGTATCAATTGCATGAACTAAGTTTTTTTGATAAATCAACATTTAATCAACTATTAAATAATTGCCAAGCCTTAGCAAAAACCTATCAACAGTTAGGAAAAACGAATAATTATAACGAGGTAGTAAAAGGCATTTTACTGATTTTTGAATATACACTATTTTCATTTTATTGCCATCATGCTGAGCATGATTACTTTCATATCAGCAATTATGACGATGAACTAACCGCCAATGACATATCTGACTATTATGATAAAATCAGATTAATCACACAACAAATCATCTTATAAACGCATAAAATAATCACTTACATGATCAGCTCAATAAGGTATTTAAACGAATGGGATTAGATTTTATTATCCATATTGATAATCAATGGCAGATACAATTTGCTATGAACGAAGATCTACATAGTAAAATATTTAGCAAATCAACAAATTGGCGTAGCTTTAAACAATTAAAAAAAATCAGTGATTATTACAAAACTGATGCCGTTTTTAATAGCAACGAGCTAACAACATTAATAGCAGATTTGATGCAAATCACCCAACAAATCGATGATTTTCAAGATGAATTACAACAGCTCATCACTAAACTGAGTCAGAAAAATGCCAAACTATTACGCGTTACTAGCGATTAGTCATACTTAGATTACTATCCACTCATCCCCATAGCTCTATCAATTTTATCATGAATGACATAAATTGAGGCAAACTGTACAATATACAATTTATCTGGCTGGTTTTGATAATTATGTCGATAAGCAATCAAACTGATAGCAAAAATGAGACAGCAATGTGCAAACTTCAGGATGGTAATCAATGATTGATTTTACTGCTGATATTATTAGTTATAAATCAATGGCTAATATTCAAATTGGTGATAACATTCTTTCTTATCTCGATGAAATGTATCAATATTTTGATGTTAACTACCAAGAACACGAGCTTCATTTTTCAATGGGTGAGATGACTAGACAGAGTTTTTATTCATTAAATGATGATACATTGACGCTAACAACCACATTTGATGGCGATATCATTGGCATAGGATGCAACCAAAACTACCTAGGTAAATACCAAAATCAATATAAAAATGAATTATATGCTGGTATTACCATGGAAGAGCTATGCTCTTTGAGCAAATTTCAGAAGATTGTATATGGCACACTGATTGTTGATAACGATTATGGCTTATATTTTACGTTACCCTCGCCTTATGACGAAATTGCCGACACGCTAAAAGACATCCCCTATGATTTAAAGCTAAATGAAATTTACGTAGCGGATAATTCCAGCTGGCAGTTCAAGCCACAAAAAAAGAAAAAGCCTAAAAAGCGCAAAATTGCCAAACCTTATTCTTATTTTTAATATTAATAAGCAATAATCTAATATGCATTACTAATTAGGTGCTGTGACTTAACTATATCCACTTAAAACACTGCTAAAGTGCCCATTATTAGATAGGGATGCACGAAAGAAAGATCTGACTAAACCATTTAGTTAATATTTTTAACTTGTCATAATCAAATCGAAAGCTTGTCAAATTAAGGTGTATATTTTACCTACAACTTATTTATATCAATATGATTTCCTTTTCATCTTTTCGGCAATTAAAACGAGCATGAGCTTATTTTTTGACATATGTCAAACTTTGGTAATTCATACTGGCATTTTCCTTTATTTCTGCATAAGAAACGATTATTATTGATATAAATAGGAAAGTTTATAGCTTTAAAAATATAATAAATTAAATAATGTAATGTCAGTTTTCTAAGGAGTCCATATGCTATTTAACCGTAGACAGTTCTTTAAGATCTGTGCTGGTGGTATGGCAGGAACAACCGTCGCCACATTAGGACTCGCTCCAAATGTGGCGCTCGCACAAACTCGCCAATTTAAATTACTCAAATCAAAAGAAACCCGTAATAACTGTACCTATTGTTCTGTTGGATGCGGAATGTTACTTTATAGTCGTGGAGATGGTGCAAAAAATGCTGAATCATCTATTTTTCACGTAGAGGGCGATCCCGATCATCCTGTCAGCCGAGGATCACTTTGTCCGAAAGGGGCAGGTGTACTTGATTTTATAAAAAGCGAACAACGTGTTAAATACCCAGAATATCGAGCCCCAGGCTCAGATAAATGGCAACGCATTAGTTGGGATGAAGCCATTGACCGCATCGCTCGTTTAATGAAAGAAGACCGAGATAAAAACTTTATTGAAAAAAATAAAAATGGCACCACAGTAAATCGCTGGACAACCACTGGTTGGCTTGTTACATCAGCGGCTAGTAACGAAACGGGTTGGTTAGCATTTAAAGTTGCTCGCGCTTTAGGTATGTTAAGCCTTGAAACCCAAGCTAGGGTTTGTCATGGTCCTTCTGTATCAAGTTTAGCTGCCACCTTTGGTCGTGGCGCTATGACCAACAACTGGAATGATATCAAAAATGCTAACGTTGTTATCGTGATGGGAGGAAATGCGGCAGAAGCTCATCCTGTTGGTTTTAAATGGGCAATAGAGGCAAAAATTAATAATGGTGCAGAATTAATTGCAATTGATCCGCGTTTTCATCGAACCGCTTCGGTTGCAGATCATTATGTCCCCATTCGTGCGGGCTCTGACATTGCATTTTTGCTCGGTATTATTAATTATCTTATTACTAATAATGAAGTTAATTTCGACTATTTAGTCACACACAGTAATGCTAGCTTAATTGTGCGTGAAGATTTTAATTTTGACGCAAATAGCGGTTTATTTAGTGGCTATGATGCAACTAACCGCCAATATGATCAAAGCAGTTGGGCATATCAAAAAGATGAAAATGGTTATGCCCTTCGGGATAAAACACTAAGCCACCCTCGTTGCGTTTGGAATCTATTAAAACAGCATGTTAGCCGTTATACCCCTGAAATGGTAAATAAGGTCACTGGTAGCCCAATTGATGGGTTTTTACATGTTTGCCGTTCACTCGCTAGCACAAAAACCCATGATAGAGCCGCAACCTTTTTATATGCATTAGGTTGGACTCAACATACTTATGGCACACAAATCATCCGCACAGCGGCGATGATCCAACTAATCTTAGGCAATATAGGTGTCATGGGGGGGGGAATTAATGCGCTACGCGGGCATTCAAATATTCAAGGATTAACCGATGTCGGCTTGTTATCCAATCGTTTACCAGCCTATCTTGATTTGCCAAAAGATTCTCAAGTTTCACTTACTCAGTATCTGGAAGAAAAAACACCAAAACCACTTGGTCCAAGTGAAGTGAACTTTTGGGGAAATTACCCAAAATTCTTTGTCAGTTTTATGAAGTCGATGTATGGTGATAAAGCGACTATAGATAATGATTGGGGATTTGATTGGTTACCCAAATGGGATAAAACCTATGATATCTTAAGATTCAGTAAAATGATGCGTGATGGTCAGGCTAATGGCTTTATCTGCCAAGGTTTTAATCCTCTTGCTGCACTCCCAGATAAAAATAGCATCCGTGACGGCTTATCTAATTTAAAATTTTTAGTTAACATTGACCCAATGCCAACAGAAACGGCTGAGTTTTGGAAAAACCATGGTGAATCCAATGATGTTGACTCTAGTAAAATTCAAACAGAAGTCTTTAGATTGCCGTCAAACTGTTTTGCTGAGGAAAACGGAACAATAGTGAACTCTTCTCGCTGGCTACAGTGGCATTGGGCAGCAGCTCGCCCGCCTTATGAATCTTTATATGATCCTGAAATTATTGCTCGTATCTTTTTAAGAATCAAAGAACTATATGCTCAAGAAGGGGGTGCCTATCACGATCCAATTGATAACTTAGTTTGGGACTATGAAGATCCTCAAGGGCCAGCGGCTGAAGAATTAGCCAAAGATTACAATGGGCGTGCGCTGGCTGATATCACTGATGCCAATGGCAATGTGATTCTTAAAAAAGGACAGCTACTCAGTGGCTTTTCACAATTAAAAGCAGATGGTACAACCTCATCAGGCATTTGGATATTCTGTGGATCTTGGACTGAGCAAGGCAACCAAATGGCACGACGCGATCCAAGTGATCCATCAGGTAAAGGCATTCATGCAGGTTGGGCTTGGTCATGGCCGATGAATCGACGCGTACTTTATAATCGCGCTTCAGCAGATGAAAACGGTCAGCCGTGGGATCCTAAACGAGTTTTAGTAAAATGGAACGGCTCAAGCTGGGTTGGTAATGATGTGCCTGATTTTACTGCAACATTATCACCAAATACAGGGGCAGGCGCCTTTATTATGAATAACGATGGTTTAGGTGGATTGTTTTGCTTAAACCGATTAGTCGATGGTCCATTCCCAGAACATTATGAACCGTTTGAAACACCTATTACTAATAATCCATTACATCCAAATCAAGTAAGTAGCCCTGTAGCACGTGCATTTAAAGAAGATTTGGAACGCTTAGGAAAGGCTAGCCAATTCCCTTACGTGGGCACGACGTACAGCATTACTGAGCATTTTCATTTTTGGACGCAACATGCAAGGCTGGCTTCAATTACTCAGCCCGAGCAATTTGTTGAACTAAGTGAAAATCTTGCAAATAAAAAAGGCATAAAGGTAGGTGATACCGTAAAAGTGACGTCATACCGAGGTTATATCAAAGCGAAAGCCGTTGTCACTAAACGACTCCCGACATTAACTGTTGATGGTAAACAAATCGAAACCATTGGAATTCCAATTGTTTGGGGATTCACTGGTCAGACAAAGAAAGGATTTTTGGTTAATGAATTAACACCACATTTAGGTGATGCGAATTCACAAACACCAGAATATAAATCATTTTTAGTCAATATCGAAAAAGTCACCACAGCGGCATAAGGGAGGAAAACTATATTATGTCATTACAAACTCAAGATATTATTCGCCGCTCTGCAACCAATACATTAACTCCAGCGCCACGGGCTCGCGATTATCAACAAGAAGTAGCTAAATTAATTGATGTGACAACGTGCATTGGCTGTAAAGCTTGCCAAGTAGCTTGTAGCGAATGGAACGATCTTCGAGCTGAAGTTGGTAATACCGTTGGTGTTTATGATAATCCTGCAGATTTAGAACCCAAAGCATGGACTGTCATGCGATATTCAGAAGTTGAAGTTAACGGCAAATTTGAATGGCTTATTCGCAAAGATGGCTGTATGCACTGTTCTGATCCTGGGTGCTTAAAAGCTTGCCCATCAGAAGGTGCTATTATTCAATATGCTAATGGTATTGTGGATTTTCAATCTGAACATTGTATAGGTTGTGGTTATTGTGTCGCAGGTTGCCCATTTAATATTCCCCGAATTAGTAAAGAAGATAATCATTCATATAAATGTACTTTATGCGTAGACCGTGTGGCAGTTGGGCAAGAACCTGCTTGTGTAAAAACATGCCCAACTGGCGCCATTCATTTTGGTACAAAACAAGATATGATTCGCCATGCAGAGAATCGAATTATAGACTTGAAAAAACGGGGATTTGCACAGGCTGGGCTTTATGATCCACAAGGCGTAGGCGGCACTCACGTTATGTATGTTTTACACCATGCAGATCAACCTGAACTTTATCATGGCTTACCTAAAGATCCGCAAATTAGCGAAGTGGTTAAATTCTGGAAAGGTATTTGGAAACCGCTATCGGCGGCAGCATTTATTGCAACATTTGGCGGCTTACTATTCCATTATATGGGAGTGGGCGCAATTGAGGTAGATGAACAAGACATTGAACAAGAAAAAGAAGCCGATAACCAAGCTCGAAAACGCCTAGGTTTACCCATTTTTCGGCGTAAACATAGTTCCCCATTGTCACAACAGGAGAATCATCATGAATAAGCAAAACATGATATTAAGAACCCCTCTTCTTGTTCGCTTCTGTCATTGGTGCATGGTTTGCCTTTTCATTTTAACGGCACTATCGGGGCTATCCTTGTTTTTCCCATCCATTAAATTATTTGGGTTGGTGCTCGGCACTCCACAGTTAGTCAGAGCATTACATCCCATTATTGGTTGTATTGTCTTTGTACTGCTGATGTTTATGTTTTTAAAACTTGCTCATCATAATATTCCAAATAAACAAGATCTGTTATGGATAAAAAACTTTAAAAAAGTGATTATGGGTAAAGAAGAAGGTATTCCCATTGGTAAATATAATGTCGGTCAGAAATTTTTATTCTGGTGCATTATGAGCTTAATTTTGGTCTTGTTTGTAACTGGAATGATCATGTG
The DNA here is from genome assembly GCF_001690825.1 of Gilliamella sp. Fer1-1. NCBI lineage: Bacteria > Pseudomonadati > Pseudomonadota > Gammaproteobacteria > Orbales > Orbaceae > Gilliamella > Gilliamella sp. Fer1-1. The sequence goes on along the minus strand of NZ_LZGX01000034.1, from coordinate 90,987 downwards.
GCGACGATACTTTTCTGATTATTTTCCAATACCAGTTGTGCGTATTGCGATATTCTTTCACTCGCTTGCTGCTATTGGCTTAATTTTACTTGCTATTGGTCATGCTTATATGGCAATTTGGGTTAAAGGATCTATTAAAGGAATGATAACAGGCTATGTATCACGAGCTTGGGCTCGCAAAAATCATTCGGCTTGGTATGAAGAAGAAATGGATAAAATTTATCAAAATGAACTCAATACAAAAGCAAAGTCTGAAGTAGAATCAGCGGATGTTAAACATAAACCAGCATGATAACACTCTCTATCTCTAATTGTATTTACCGCTGATAGTTACTATCAGCGGTATTATTTTAAAAGCAAAAAACCAGTGACAATCGAAAATCACAATCAATGAGCATTTATAATGAATATAAAAATCATTCCTCAAGATCAACTTGAACAACAAGCAAGTAGCTCCGTTATTCGGCAAATTCCATTACTTTTATATCCATCACCTAAAACACTTTATACACATCGAGCTGAGCGTTTGAAAAGCCTTGCAAACAATAGCCCAATTAGCGATTATTTAAACTTTTGTGCAAAAATTGTTGAACAACAAGCCGATTTACTCAAGCAAAAACCAATAGATATTGATGTAGCATGTTTATTAAATAGTGAGCATCCCCCGCTAAGTTTAGATAATTTACCACTTACAAATACGTGGCAAGATTACTTAGCATCATTGTTGGACTCATGTGCCAACACAACAGAGCAAATTACTTTAGTCATAGATCAACTAAAAAAAAATAGCTCTCAAGCGTTGCAAAATAAAGCAATACATTTACTTACAGGTGAATTTGATCAAGTTAATGGCGATGAAACAATTTTTATTTGGTCAGCTTTATCGGTTTACTACTGCCAACTGGCCAGTCAAATCAAAGGCAAAGCCATCGCAGAAAATATAGACAAACTTTGGTTGTGCCCAGTTTGCAGAAGCATGCCCTCAGCCAGTGTTATTCAATTAGGTAGCCACAGTGGTTTACGCTATTTACATTGTAGTTTATGTGAAAGTGAATGGTACGTACCTAGAATTAAGTGCACCTGTTGCGATAATATGAAGGATATACAATATCTGTCACTAGAACAGGAACTTGCAGCAACTAAAACGGAGTGTTGTGACACTTGCCATAGTTATTTAAAAATATTTGATCAAGATAAAGATCCCCATATTGAAGTCATCGCTGATGATATTGCCTCATTGATTTTAGATATAAAAACAGAAGAAGAAGGTTTTGCTAAAAGTGGCGTTAATCCGTTTATATTTGCTCAACAGCAAGATTAATACACAAAAAACTAAAAATTAAGATTTCTTAATGAATATAAAAATAGCAGCAAAACGGCTGGGTGAATGGTTTATTGTTACAATATTATCGTTGATAAGCTCATTTATTAATAAAATACAACTTCACTTTTTAGCTTGATAAAGTTAAACTGGCACCATTGTACTAGTTTGTGAGTTCTTATTATGAAACGCTTTTTGTTATCGCTAATAATTCTTTTAGTTACCCCTTTTTTTAGTTTTGCAGATACAATAAAAAATGTCGCTATTACTGCGATTGTAGAACATCCATCCTTAGACCAAATCCGTGATGGTGTTAAAGATGAATTAACAGACAATGGCTATAAGTTAAACGAAAATTTAACGGTTCAATACAAAAGTGCACAAGGCAGCAGCGCAACTGCTGCACAAATTGCCAGACAATTTGTCGCAGCAAAACCTGATGTTATTGTCGCAATTGCCACACCGAGTGCTCAAGCAACTGCGGCTGCCACCAGACAGATCCCGGTGGTTTTTGCCGGTATTACAGATCCAATTGCAGCCAAGTTAATTAAAAACTGGCAACCTACAGGTACAAACATCACTGGCGTTTCAGATTATCAAGAAATAGGGCCACAAATCGACTTTATAAAAAAAATCGTACCCAATGTTAAATCTGTAGGATACATTTATAGCCCAAGTGAAATTAACTCAACTGTGGTATTAAAAAACCTACAAGCACTTTTATCGCAACAAAATATCAAATTAGTTGCGGTACCTGCTCAGCGAACCGCTGATATCTCAACTGCCGTCAATACATTAAAAGGAAAAGTTGATTTAATCTACACAACAACCGATAACAATGTTGTTTCAGCTTATGAGTCATTAGTAAAATTTGCTAATGAAAATAAAATCCCGCTGTTAGCCTCTTTCCCTGATGCAATTGAACGAGGCGCTGTTGCCGCATATGGCATGAGTTACTATGATGTGGGACGCCAATCAGGCAAACTTGTTGTTCGAATCTTACAGGGTGAAAAAGCAGGTAACATTGCTCCAGAAATAGGACAATCATTACGTCTTGCCATCAATATTGGTGCTGCTAAAAAACAAGGTGTAACATTGTCTCCTGAAGTTATCCAATCCGCTTACAAAGTCATAGACTAATAATTAATTCCAATCTATTGTAACCAACAAAACTTTGCTCATTTCGGTGGGCAAAGAGCTAGGTTATACATAATTAATTTAAGGTCAATAATATTACCGACAGCCTCGGGCTAATAAAATAACAAAATTTTATCCACACAACAAAGTGTACTTTAGTTTCATCAATCAACATTTAATGTAAAAAAATGTTTACATTTACAGCTATTTTTTAACTCTAGAAAATTATCTAAATTTGCTTTATAGTAGCTTGGAATTTATCTTAGTTGTAAATAAAATATTACAGGAGTGCCATATGCGTAATTCTATTATAAAATTTTTTATGCTACTTAGCTTATCATTGGCAGTATTTAACTCTTCAGCAGATCCTAAATCTGAGCAAAAATTTGTGGCTATTACCGCAATTGTTGAACATCCAGCATTAGATAATGTTCGTCGAGGTGTTGAGGATGAACTAAAAGATAGCGGTTATATTGCTGGCGAAAATTTAAAATTACACTTTGCAAGTGCACAAGGTAGTAGCGCTAATGCAGCGCAAATCGCTAAACAATTTGTAGCTAACAAACCTGATGTTATTGTTGGCATTGCGACACCAAGTTCACAAGCTTTAGTTGCGACAACCAAACAAATTCCAATTGTTTTCACTGCCGTTACCGATCCTGTAGCAGCAAAATTAATTCCAAGTTGGAATGCATCAAAAACCAACGTAACTGGGGTGTCTGATGCGTTATCATTAGATGCTCAAATTGACATGATGCTAAAAATTAAACTCGATGCTAAAAATATTGGTTATGTTTATAGCCCAAGTGAAATAAATTCAACAATTATACTAAAACAATTACAAGTTGAGTTAGAAAAACGAGGTATGAAAATAATAGCTGCCCCAGCTCAACGTACTTCGGATATATCAACAGCCGCAAGAAGTTTAAAAGGTAAAGTTGATATGTTTTATACCACGACTGATAACAATGTGGTTTCTGCCTATGAAGCGCTAGTAAAAATAGCAAACGAAAGCAAGATACCTCTTTTAGCATCAAACCCAGAATCAGCAGAACGTGGGGCGATTGCTGCTTTGGGAATGAGTTATTATGATCTTGGTCGTCAGGCAGGTAAAATTGTTATCCGCATACTGAATGGTGAAAAACCCGGTGATATCCCATCACAAGTGGGCAATGTTACTCAACTAACGATAAATAAAAAGGCGGCTGAACGCCAAGGTGTTACGTTATCTGATGATATATTGAAATCAGCGGCAAAAATTGTCGAAAAATAATGTTACTCTTTTATAACTATGCCGCCATTTTGGCGGTTAACTTGAATGGATTTTTTCATGTCTTTTGAATTTTTATTAGGCTCAATTGGAATTGGGCTTATTTATGCCTTAGTGAGTTTAGGTGTATTTATCTCATTTCGTTTACTTGACTTTCCTGATCTGACGGCTGATGCCAGCTTCCCTCTTGGTGGCGCAATTTGTGGATTATGCATTTATATCGGTATCGATCCTTGGATTGCGACGTTATTCGGTATGCTTGCTGGTTGCCTTGCTGGCGCAATGACAGGCATACTGTATGTTAAGCTCAATATTCTACAATTACTTTCGAGCATTATTGTAATGATAGGGCTTTATTCTATTAATTTAAGAATATTAGGTCTTGCACCTTATATTATGGATGAAACACCAAGAATGGCGGGTTCACCTAACCTTTCTTTACTGGATGCCAAAACCATATTTTCACCATTTATTGCTGATGATTACAGTAATCAATATATTATACAACCGCTTTTGGTGCTGGGATTTGTCATTGTGTGTTGGGCATTACTCAATTTATTTTTGAAGACCCAGATAGGATTAGCATTAAGAGCGACGGGAACCAATCAACGAATGGCAAAATCCCAAGGCATACCAACTGGAGGAATAACCATCCTCGGTATGGCAATATCAAATGGCTTAATTGCACTTGGTGGATCGTTATTTATACAAACTCAAGGTGGTGCAGATATTACCATTGGTGTTGGAACAATTGTCATTGGGCTTGCTTCAATTATCCTGGGTGAAAGCATCTTTCCAACAAAACGTATCTGGCTTGTTATGCTTTCAGTTATTTTAGGCTCTATTTTGTATCGCTTATTTATTGCTTTTGCATTAAGCAATGAATTCCTACAAACAATCGGCGTTGGAACAGAGGATCTAAATCTGATTACCGCAATATTGGTTGTGCTAGCTCTTGTGGTACCAAAACAACTGAAAAAACACGCTAAAAGAAGAGGGAAATAAGCATGATTAAAGTTGAACAATTACAATTAACTTTTAATCAAGGTACACCAATTGAAAATTATGTGCTACGAGGATTAAACCTAAAAATTAGTGAAGGCGAATTTGTTACCATAATTGGTAGTAATGGTGCAGGAAAAAGCTCGTTGCTCAATGTAATTAGCGGAGATCTATTTGCTGACTCAGGTAGTGTTGTTATCAATGAACAAAATGTAAGCCACTGGCCAGCATGGAAGCGGGCTAGCATGGTGGCACGAGTATTCCAAGATCCTATGGTTGGAACTTGTGAAAACTTAACCATCGAAGAAAATCTGGCTATTGCTTACAATCGAGGACATCGTTTTACTCTCGCTTCAGCACTTAATAACAATCTCAGATCAATATTTAAAGAAAAACTGGCGACTTTAAATTTAGGGCTTGAAAATCGATTATCGGATATGATGGGCTTACTTTCTGGTGGTCAAAGACAAGCTATTAGTTTGTTAATGTCAACATTAAAACCCTCTAAAATATTATTGCTTGATGAACATACCGCAGCACTTGATCCTAAAACAGCACAGTTTGTTTTAGATCTGACTGATAAAATTGTTTCAAAAAACCATTTAACGACGATGATGGTAACCCACTCAATGAAACAAGCATTGGAATATGGAAATCGAACAGTCATGCTGCATCAAGGTCAAGTTGTACTTGATGTATCAGGTGAACAACGCGCAAAATTAACCGTAACCGATTTATTAGATATGTTTGAAAAAACACGCGGTGAAAAAGTGACTGACGATGCATTGCTTTTAGGTTAATAATAAATAAAAAAGTAATATTTCAAGCAGAAATATTGCTTTTTTGTTAATTAGGTTTGTTAGTTCTGACGTAACCTGCCTGTGTTAGCTCAAACCTAATCTGACAGCTACTAGTTTTTATTTTGTGTCTGTCAGATTAAAAAGTTTATGGATAAATTCGACCGACACCTTGTAAATTGCCAACATAAAACGTATTTTGTGAATCAAGTTATCCTTGCCAAAGTATTAGACAAAACTCACTGCTATAAAAGTGTTATTTAGGTCATACGACTTTTCATATTGCTTAGGCGATACCCAGTTATTAACTCCGTGTCGGCAAACCTACTTATAATCGGTTTTGATATAGGCGAATAGGCTTTATTGGCTTCTTCCTTGTTTTGTTATCATCATGAATCATGGGTGTTAACGGATGGAAAAACTTTCAGCAATGGCATTATTTCAACAATTGCCTGTTTGCTTCAGACTTTGGCTAAGTCCATACTGTAACACTAATCTGTAACACTAATCGCTTAAAATTAGCGTTGCGATATTGGTTTTTTTGCCACTAGGTCGTCGCTTTCCTTTGAAAAATGGACGACAAAATAAGGTATTTTGGAGCGTGGTACAAACTAAATACTGATCAATATACTTAATGTATTAATCAGTAAACCATAAGATACAGCTTGCAATAAAAGGATTAATGTTATTATTTTTTTAAATAAAAACTTTAATAAAATCAATGGGTTTTCTGACTGATTTTTATTGTGCTAGAACTTGATTTGAATGGGCATACCGTATCGGTTATCTCAATACCGTTTAAGATGACCTAATCATATGAATAGGTTTGTTATGTATTTTTCAATGCAAATAATCTAACAACTCGTTTAATAATTTTCATTGGTTTATCCTTTTTTATCATCAATTTCTTTGACTTCTTTATTTAAACCCGAAGAACACAAATAAAGCTCTTGTGCATACCAGATACACTTACTTTCAACTGACGACAGACCGGCAGTGCCAGATACGATGACAACGGTTGCTTCATATATTGGTACTTCACCGGCTTGGGTGGTTGATGAAGTGCACGTGCGCTTTTTTAGCATTTCATTGGCTATTTTTAGTGCTTTGTTTTCTGTTTTTAGCGCGATAATTTTTGGTGGCTCATTAGTTAGCTCATGGTTACTGGTTAGGATTAAGTTGCTTAACTCATTTATCCAGCGTTGATTTACCAATACCTAAATGATTAACGATTTCAGCTAATGAAAGATGGGCATTAGATAAAGCATAATTCACCGTCTGCTGTTTGAACTTTGCACTCAATTTTTTGTGCCATAATGTGTTCGCTTATGATTGTTCGTTATAGCATATTCGTTATATTATAAAGGTGACATTTGCCGATTTTAGGGCGAGGATCAACATCATGTATTGGTATGCTAATTTGTTAGGTGCTAAAGATAAAGTTCACTTTAAATCTGTGGAGTAACTTCGACAGGAGACCAAACTGAACATTTCCACTGTATAAAATGATTAGTTAGAATTTGTTTGATATAACTTTCAAATTCAGAATTAAAATATTCATCAGATATTATTGTTATTTCAAGCGTATAATGCTCATCACACAATAATTCACTAAGCATATCAATTTTGTCTATAACGGCTATGCTAAAATTGGCCAATTCAGCTCTGGCAATATAACGACCTTTTTCATCTTTACAGGATAATTTACATTGAAATGCTGATGCTATCTTAGCCTGTATTTCTTGGAATGATTCATTATTATCAACTAATACAAAAGTTAACCACCTTGTATTTATATTCATAGAACTATCAACCTTACTAGCCAATTTAATATCACAGTATCAACTTCAACTATGATCTTATAAAAATATTCCATTCTTGCCATATCACAAGATCCATTGTTTGTATGTTAGCAAGTTTTTTTAATATTACCAATGTGTTGTTTAATATCAAAATGGATCTATCTTAACAGACCACCTTGGCGTAAAATTAGGCATCTTAATTGCCTACTTATCATATTAAGATGCGATATTACTTCAGCTAGATAGATTTGTGCTTTTAATCCATCTTACTTATCTCGGCGACGGCTTGTTAAGCTTTTGGGCTAGCTCCTCTACACATTCCTGAGCTATTTTTTTGTATTTTATCGCATTTTCTGTAGAAAAATTTTCATCAATCATTTTATAAAAGCCATCAACTGTGCCAAAAAAGCCATTTGCTTGAATAGCAAATCCCCCATTAGCCCAACAAGCAAAAATGGTTGTTAAGTTGCCTTGGTTGCTTTTGCGATAAACTATATTCTGTACTTTATCTACATCTAAATATATACCACAAGCAACGGATAAATTTTCAGGTAATAATTTGATTTTGGTTGACTCTATATTCAAGCGACCACCAATAAATAAATTTTTAGGCAATACTTGAATGTCTGTATTAGCAACACTTAAATATCCTCCTACCGATAAATTTTCTGGTAATGTTTTTATTCTGGTATTTCTTAAATTTAGATAACCGTTAACAGAAATTTTTTGAGGTAATTGTTTGATATGGGTATTTCTTAGATCAAGATCTCCCCCAACAGTTAAGTTTTCGCCTAATAATTGAATATTGGTATTTGCTAAGTCTAAATCACCGCCAACCGATAAATTTTCAGACAATCTATTAATTTGGCTATTTATTAAATATATGTCACCACCAACCGATAAGTTTTTGGGTAATGTTTCGATATCTGTATTTGCTAGATTTAAATTGCCACCAACCGATAAGTTATCCGGTAATGTCTGAATCATTGAATAGGTAAGATCTAAATTGCCGCCAACTGATAAGTTATCTGGTAATGCTTTAATCATTGAATAGGTAAGATCTAAATTACCACTAATTGATAAGTTTTCAGGTAATGATTGAATATCTGTGTGAGCTAAATTCAAATCACCACCAATAGCCAGATTTTCAGGTAGCGCTTTGATGTCTGTAAATTCTAAATACAAATTACCACCCACAGATAAATTATCCGGTAAGACTTTAATTTTAGTGATCGATAAATTTAAATCCCCACTAATTGTAAAATCATTCGATAAGGCTTGGATTTCGGAGTCTGTTAAATTCAAACTACCATGAATAGCCATATTTTTTGGTAGTATTTGTATTTTTGTTTTACTTAAATTTAAATCACCATGGATAAGTAAATTGTCTGGCAAGACACTAATTTCTTTGTTTCTTAAACGCAAATTATCATTAATGATAACTTTATTATCTTGAACAACGTGTTTTACCCCTTTTTTAGTTAGTAATTCGAGAAATTTTTCCATAGGTTATTTCACCAATAATAAGCACTCTTCTAATTTGATATCACAAGTTATATACAATGAATTACTCAGTTAGAAACTGTCTTTGCTTTTGTCCGATTACAAGTTTGGATTACTTCATTCGGGGTTAGTTTTAAATATAATTACTACATTCGTTTTCTAAATCAATTAATAAGCTCTCAGCATTAACAATAGGAGTGCTTGATAGCGTAGGAATGGAGAAAATACCAACTTGAGTTCCTTTGGCTGATAAATCAGGCAATAATTTATTCATTATATAATCAAGCGATAATGCCTTGGGTTTATAATTCTTCCAGCCACCTAAAGCACAATTTGCAGCATATTCACGAGCAGGCCATAATATAAGAACTTCATTATTGTTATCATTTCTACCGGTTAAGGCAAACCCGTCATCGTCTAAGACCCAAGCTACTTCGTTATCAACAATTTTTTTTATGGAATAAATGTATCTTTCTTGGCTCCCTTTATTTGACATAACTTCAACTTCTTTGGCTGATAAGACTATCATAAGTGAATACTCCTTATATTTTTGCTTACGTCTAAATAAATTGTTGTAATCATAATCATCGTGTCGATGCTAAAAATAAGCTCGTTTTTTGCAGTTTAGCATACTAATTAAGATTCAGATCACTCAGCAACTCAATCCATTCTAGCAAGATAAATCTTCTATAGCAGGATTATATTACCTAAAAATATTGTAATGCTATCCCGTTTATCTGTCTAAATATTGTCTATGATGCCGAATTTTTTACTCAATTGACGTTGTAACTATCTCTCAAATGGTAGCTATCCCCCTAAAATAGTACAGCAAAAAAGTAGAAAATTGGAATGGCAACACATTTCAAACAAAAATTAAGGCGATAATTACAATAACGTTTAACGACGTATTTTGATACGAGCAATAAAAATTTCATCAGCCGAACAATGTAACAGCGTGATACCCAAATGTTCTCTTTTTGCAAATCAAAACCAATTCGCCTTGTACCATAACAATGATAGCTTCGGTTAAATAGCGTCACTACTTTATCTGCATAAAGTCTTACTGATTTTTGTTTATTCAATTTACATTGGTAATAAGCATAATATCTTGATAATACGAAATATTGACATCGTTTTGTCGGGCTATAATGATGTCGGTTTGCGTTTAGGATAGTCATTTTCACCCCATTATCAGTGCGGCTTGCTTTAAAATATCGTTTTCTATGCGGCGCTTTTTTAAGCGCTTTGCGTAAACCCTTAAAAAAGTTGTATGATTTAGTGTAACCGCTCCGAATTGGACTTATTATAAAGACGGTTGGAGAAGCAAAAAACCATTCCAAGAGGCAATTGATTTAGCGCGAGAAAAATAATGTGTATAGAATTCTTTCATAGTGAAGTCATTAACTTTTTAAATTACCACTCTTTATTTACTTTAAAATTAGACGATAGAACAAATTTTTTATATGAAAATGGAATACTTGATGAGCAATCTATGGCTCTTTCTAAGAAACAGATTTACAACAATGATATTTTAGATAGTTATAAATTATCATCGTTAGTTAGAAATAAATACTTAGAAAACAAAATAAAAGACATTACCGGTAATGATATAAAAATAATTGATCATCCAGATAGTGAAATTACTGGTGTTGCTTGTATCTCATGTCGATACCTTGTTTTCAAGGATTATGAAGACTCGATTTTTGAAATATGTCCAGTTTGTGATTGGCAAACAGACCAATTAAATGAAGATGGATATAGTAAATTAAATCAAAGTTATTTAACCTCTTATATAAGCACTTCTTTATACAAAGAAAAAGTACTGCAATATCAGGATGTCTATATAAGAAAATAGCATAAATTCTAAAATAAATGCGCCAGTCTGCACCACGAAGTATTATGCCCCTAAGGATAGTTGAGCATCGAATTCAAAGACTACTATAACAGCTGCTGGCAACACAAACACTCCCCTGCGAGGTTAGCATCCCATCCTAATCACATCCTGACAGAGCGCATCTACCAGTACGACAACCTCGGCGGGTTAGTTAGCATAAAAACACAGCAGACATGATCCTCGCAAAAAATGGCAAATGAAATTGTAAAAAAGTGTCACATGTTATCTACTACTGGATCTGTTTTAGTTAGCCTAAAGCGTAGGGCTATTCTTGAAAGTGTAGAGTATTTATGATCCTATTTTTGATGTAATGGGTCGATACGAAATTAAATATTATTAAAAAATAAAACGATAGAAGCTGGCTCAATAATTAGATATGTGTAGGATCGTGATTTATAGCATCAGGTTTACTGGTGAATTTCACAATGAAATGTCGCAACAAACCTAACTGCATCCAAAGCAAACAAAGTGCCAACTACAGCTAGCGTTACCGCTATTTCTACGACCGCCTTATCGAAAAACATCAGCTAGACAGTGCAGGCGTCCTCTTGCAACGTTAAAAAACAGAATAATTGTTTTGAACAAAAATATCGTTCGATCTAAAGTATTTTTTATATGATATATGAATATAAAAATATTTGATTATCCTAATAGCTATTGTTTCGAATCTGAATCAGATCAGATTGCAAATTATGATTTTTGTTTTAGTGGTGGGTCGGATTTTATTTCAGTTAAGCTTGCAAATCTGCTGTCAGGTTATAAAGGTTTTTTAAAAGAGGTTAAATGCCTTGATGCCAATGCCATTATCAATGGTCAGAGCAATTCAGACTATAACGTCTTAAATATTCTTCATTCATTATCATATATAGGCATAAGCCTGATAGTGAACCAATATTAAATTATTTGCCTAATAAATCAAAGAAGTTTCATAGAATTGTCTTTAAAAAAATATCAAAGAAAACTTTTATATGGCAAGATATTAGGAATCTCAAAAACATGTCGTTATTTCCGATAAGCTAAGGCAATTCTTTGTTGATAATAATGCCAAAAGAATATATTTATAACGACTTTTGTTAGCATGTGTCCTAGTTATTATTAGTTTTATGTATAATCGTAACTATCGCTAAAATAGTGTAGAAAAAAGTAGCAAGTTCTTCATGATAAAAATAAAAGGGTTTGTATGAAGTTATTATGTAATCATTGTAAAAAAGAATTTATAACATCAGAAGAGCAAGACCATTTTATCTCGGTTTCTCGCCAAAAGAATATGAAATTCATTATGATAAAATGCCATTATTGATCAATGGGTTATGACATTAATTCGATGCTATTAAATAAGCCAGAGGATAAACAAACTGCTGTTGTAAATGGATTAAAGTGCCCTAAAGAAACATGTGCAGGTATTGTTTCTTATATTGAAGATGTCCCCCCATTTTTTGGTTGTGGTCAATGTGGTAATGTGTGGTTTAAAAAAGAAGACTTATATAACGACATTAAAAACATAATTGCTAAATACCCTTATAGAAAACAAGCATATAATATTGTGAATGATAAATACTTGCCTGCTTTAGATAGCGAAATTCCCTCATGCTATGATGATCAAGTAAACTTGGAACAATAAATCAATTTTAGACAGATAATAATGGTTAGTTTAGCTACCTAGTGACTGGGGAAACCAATATTGCAGTGCGGATTTTAATCGGTTAGTGTTAAAGCATAGATTTAACCAAAGCATGCTCTATTACAGATCCCAAAGATCCTAATAAGAAAAATCATCTCCTTGTTTATAATTTTAATTTAGGTAATTTTAAACTAAATGAAGTTGGAACTATTTTCACCCACGAGATATTATCAATGTTTAGTTATCATCCTAATTTAATAATGATTATTTGTATAATAAACTAAACCATCATTACTTCTAATAAAATGTTCCAATATCTTCATTGTATAATAGAGTATGTAATTGCCTCTTATCAACCTTACCGATAGCCGTTATAGGCATTTCATTTAGCTCAATGACTTTTTTCGGCATTTGATAACGAGCCACTTTACTACGCAGCCAAGTAAACAATGCTTCGTTAGATAAAACTTGGTTTTTTCCTAATATAATAAAAGCAACAAATCGTTGTCCAAATTCATCATCGTTGATGGGTATGACTGTGGCTTCTTCAATTGCTGGATGCTCTAGTAACTGTTGTTCAAGATCATAAGGATATGCATTTTCTCCTGCTGATACAATCATGTCATCTTTTCGACCTTGTAAATAAAAATATCCATGTTGATCTTTATACGCTAAATCACCTGTTGAGATCCATTTGTTAGCTTGTATCGACCATGCGCACTTAATCCATAATTCGCCTATTCCTTTAACTATTTCCTGCCCATCTTGCATTAATTTTATATGTAATCCGTTAATTGGGCGGCCAATACAACTGGGTTGTTTTTCTAAATCTTCAGGTGTGGCAATTGTACATATACCGGCCTCAGATGTACCATATAAATTAAATAGCATTGGCCCCAATTTATTTTGTGTTTCTTGAACAAGCGTTTCTGCTAAAGGTGAACCACCACTAATAATACATTTCAAACTTAGTAACTTGGTGTGATCATACTTAAGTAAACGACCTAGCATTAACGGAACTAAAGTAATAACCTCTATTTTATGTTTATCTAATAACTGACTAGCTTCTTGTGTTGTAAATTTTTTATGTAAAAAAATAGTAGAGCCGAGCAGTACAGCTATGCAAAATGTAGCAATACCAAACCCATGGTAAATTGGTGTTGCGATATAAATGCTTGAATACTGATTAAGTTTTAATTTTGTAAATAAAGCAGTAAAAGGAATGATAAACCCTTTAGCTTTTGTGCTGCGCCCCGCTATTTTAAAATTGCCTGTTGTGCCACTGGTTAATACAATGATTTTGGGAAAATGACACACTTTTCTTTTTTGTGTTGTTTTCATTAAACGACCATTTATTAATCGTTGAATAGAAGGAAAATTGTCGTGATAAGTTAATAGGTTATTTTCTTTCTGTAAAAATTTAATCTCTGGATCATGAATAATTAAGTCAAATGAATACGCTTCGTCTAGTTTTTTAAATTGTGTCGCAGACATCTCTGCATTTAATAAATAGATATCTGCGCCCAATACAGATAAAGCAAAGAGAGTGTGTGCTAAATAAATGTGGTTATAAGCCATCACTGCAATCTTCTGTTTAGCTTTAACACCATAAAAAGTAGCTAGTTGATCAGCTAAATGTTGTGATTGTTTATATAGGGTACAAAAATTAATATTATCTTTTTCATCTTGAAACGCAATTTTTTGTGGGTAGAACCGTTTGCTTATATAAAGCAACGTCATTAAATTGATGCCGACAACTTTTATTGCACAAATTAAATACCAAATTCCTCTAAAGGTTAATAAGTTACATTGATAGAGTATTTTTAAAGTCTTAATCATTTTTTATTCCGTAAATAATACTGTGTTATTTTTAACCATAATGGATATAATAAAACGGAAGTTAGTTGCGCCCATATACTCCACCAAGGCTTATAATATGTCTTACGGTTAATCAATAAGTTATTAATACGCATTGCAGCCTGTTCAGCGCGCATTGCTGGCGCTTGTTGATATGCTTTAGTTGGTGCTATCATTCTAGTCTTAACCAACGGCAAATAGGTGCTGGAAACGGTGATCTTGTTGATAGCAAGCTCACTACTGGCACAATTCAGCCATTGATCAAAAGCGGCTTTAGAAGCTTGATAAGCTGCCCAGTAGGGGGTTGGCGCTAATAATACATTAATTGCTGATACGTTAATAATTTGCCCTTTATTTTTTTGTAATTCAGGAATTAATGCTAAGCAAAGTTTCACTGGAGCAAAATAATTTAATTGCATTGTTCTTTGAAAATCATGGTATCTGTCTAATGATTGCATAATTGGACGACAGATAGATTTACCAGCATTATTAATAAAAATATCAATTGTAAATTGAGATAATATTTTTATAAACTCGTTAAGCTGTTGCTCATCGGATAAATTGACAGAAAAAACGTGCACCGTTGCTTTTTGACTGGTTATCTGTTGCTTTATCGTTTCTAGTTTTTCTGTTGTGCGCGCGACTAAAATGAGTCTACAATCAATGTCTGCTATCTGATAACAAAGCGCTTCACCGATACCAAAAGTAGCACCAGTAATCAACACGGTTTTATGATGTAATCGCTGGGTAAGGAGTGCTTTATTTACTTTTATAGGAGGAAATAGAATAAATTCCAAACATCGCTTTATCGCGTTCATTGTTTTTTTATTTTTCTCTTTAAACAATAAATACCGTGTAGAATAACATAGAATTTATTATTTATTACTCATAAATAGGCGACAGTCAAAACTGTAATTACCAGATTAGGTAGCAGTTTAAACTTAATCTAACAGACGCTAACGACTTATCAGAATTCATTTTAACAAAATGAGAGCCTCGCCAAAAAATGAACCTATGTCATCTTTATGATATAACTAACAATCATAGGAGGACATTGTGGCCAAAAAATTTTGCGCACAAACTGGTGAAGTACCAATATATAAAGCAACATTTGTTACCATACCCATTATTGCTAGTCTGCCGTCACTTAGAAGTTAGCGTATCAGATTACTATACTTGGCTAAAACCTGAGCCTAAATCAACGGGGGTTATTTGAGAATATCAAAGCACTTTATTGTTAACATAAATCCTGCTCAAGCACACCCAGCTTAGTACATGATATCAGGGACAAGGGCTAGGATATATCATAAAGAAAGATTAGCTGAGCATGATAAAAATTAGTCAGAAAAGGCATTGATTTTATTTGATTTTTTATTTTGTAACGCGATGAAAAATAATGGCATTAATCCTTTTGCTACAAGTCTATCATTATGATGTGCGGACTAATACATTAAGTATATTGATAAATATTTAGTTTGTCATTCACCCAAAATTCCTTATTTTGTCGTCAATTTCCTAAAGGGATATTATACCTAGTAGCCAATGAAACCAAATATTACAGTGCGGATTTTAAGTGATTAGTGTTACAGCATGGAATTAACTAAAGCATTATTCACCACCTATTATTTAAACGCTATATCCAATTTTTTGGCGAGGATCTGATTGGCTCACAGAAAAATTGAAGTGGCTATCGGCTTTGGTTAGGTTAAATGGTATAGAATCCTGAATAATTTTTACAAATAGATTCTAAAGTAAATATCCAAATCATAAATAATTTATGACAAAACATAATATTTGCGTGAATTGATTTAAATAAAGTGTGCTTTTTTATAAAACAAATTTTTATAAAACAATTTTTGGAAAAAATATTGAATCTAGCACCATAACAGTATGAATATTTTTAATATGGGTTATTATAATATTGAGTAAAAATGCGAGCATGTAGATATATATCAAATGCTTTGCCATACGGTAATGATGGCCAATGTCAAAACAATTGCAACGGTTTATCCTAAAGGATATTGTTAATGATTAATTTAATTATCCCCCCTGATTCTATTCGCGTATCAAAAAGTAAAATATCAACGCAAATATTCTCAAAAATATATTTTCAGATCGGGAACATTTTCTTTCCTGATGAACAATGGGATGATTTTACCGTAGTTATATTAAATTGGTGGTTAAAAGAAGCTTGTAAAATTCAGCAAAATAACATAACTCATTTTTACTTTATGGATGGACCTTTTTATTTTGAAGTTTTTTGTATTAATAAAATTTGTAAAATCAAATTTATAGATAATCGGTTAGATAAAAAAGAAGTCGTATATAGTGGTGAAATAGAATACACATCTTTACTGAATTTATTAAAGAAAAATGCAAATTTATTAATTCGAAGCTTACCTATGGAAGCCGAAAAACTAAAAGATGTCATAGAATTAAAACAAAATTTAAAATTAATACAAACTCGATCCTGTAAATAAGTTTGTATTTTTGTCTATTTTTATATTTATCTTTGGTATCAACATATGCTTTTCTACTTTACGAAAATAATGTTATTGATTACGAAGATGAGATGTATCTAACATTGCAATTCAATAGATTGTCAATAATTCATTGTGTCTTGATTTTTATCATTGGTTTAATGGAATACCTAAGTAGCTAAATATTAAGGTTAATACGATCGATAGCTTTACCATATTGGTAAAAAAATAAGATTTAAGCAATGATAATTGAGGCGTTCTCGATATTATAATTACAGTGAGCGCCTTATAATGTTTATTTTGATGCGGGCTATAAATGAAAATTAAACAACAAAAATTTGAAGTGAAATATTACTGGTCTCCAGATATCGGTGATCCTTGGCTGTGGCAGCCAGAAGATAATGCAGTTTTTTATTTATTAGAGATGAATATCGGTATTACTGGCGAGGATAATTCTGATATTTACTCAATCATTGTCGCAACTCCAGAAGGAATACTCAATTTAAATAAGGGTAGAATTCAACAGCCAAAACGATATAAAATTTTATTATTAAATCAATATGATTGGGATAAAGTTAGACAATCCATAGATGAAAAGCTGGCTTGTATAAAACCAGCTGATGGTATCCCCGCTTTTGATAAATTAGCGAGTGATTTTTATTGGGAATATGACGGTATGCCATAATCACCGCATCTTGTAATTGTGCATTTGCCGGTTAAAAATGATGATTAATTTTATTACTAAATTGTGTAATCAATTAGCTGTAATAAAGTTGCTTATTGTACATAACCTGTTTGGGATAGGTATACGTCCACAACTAGCTAGCAAGAAAATGCCAACCTATTGTCAATAATACTTTTATTATTGATTAATTCAAAGGATAGCAAAATACCTTCATAATTAATGCCAAGGACAATTAATTGTTCATCGACTTTATAGTAGTAACGCATATGATCTTCATAAAGATGATCTTTAAGAATATAATTATGATTAAAGGTATCGGTTAAAATAAACGGGGAGCCTAATTTAAACTCAAAACCCAAGAAATTCAAAATTTGATTGGCTTTATCAAGTAACAATATATTATCTATCACTTCATCAATTAATAAAACTTCAATATTATCGGCAATATAAAAAAACATAATTTGATAACCACAAATATCTGCTGTTCCTAGAATATTGGCATAGGCAAAATCTTTAATGGTATTGCGTTGATCTGAATTAAAAAAATAATTGATATCAAGCGAGCTAAATTTATTTTTATTATACATATCCCAAACCTAAATTTTGTACAACCACATAACAATTTGGGGGAGTAAAATTCGCTATGTGGTTGTAAATGAAGATTTTGATAATGAAGCGCAAACACTTCATCACCGCTCTACATTGGCACGCCAATTCATTATTAACGGATTGATGTTAAATTAGCTATGGCTTTGGTACAAGATATCTAAAATAGAGCGTAATTGTTTGGCGTCTAATTGACCCGGTGCCGAAGCATGTTTGGCAGCGCCAAAGGTCATTGCTGAGCCAAATGTCGCACCTGCAATACGGCTCACCACACCCAGCCCAGCCATAGACATGGTAATAATGGGGGTGGTTGCATGTTGTTGGTTCATTTCGGTGGTTGCTGCAAGTAGTGTTAATACATCATCTGTTGTTTGTGGCATGACGGCAATTTTAGGAATATCAGCACCCAGTTCCTGCATTTTCCTTAATCGGTAGATAATATCACTTTTGGATGGTGTTTTTTCAAAATCATGGTTTGATGCGACAACAAATACCTGATTTTTGTGTGCAACGGCAATAATATCTTTTACATCATCATCACCAATAAATAGCTCAACATCAATAAGATCAATAAGCCCACTACACGCCATTTCTTTATTCAACTGAATATAAGATGCGAGTGGCCAAGGTTTAACCCCCCCTTCATTTGCGGTTCTAAACGTAAATAAAATCGGTTTATTAGGCAGTAAATCGGCTATGCTTTTAGCTGCTTGTTTTACGGCATTGATATTGTCAACTTGAGTAAAGTGATCAACACGCCACTCTAAAACGTCAAAATCAATAGATTGTAAAAACTTAACTTCATCAATTAATTCTGCTTGAGTCTTTCCCACAATAGGTACAATAATTTTAGGTGCACCCAAACCGATCTCAAGTTCTTTTATGGTAATTGTTTTCATTTCATATTCCATTAGCTAGCAATTGCATTAATAGATTGGTGATTTTATAACGCTTAACAATATTTATCACTGATTATCCATCATGAATAAAATTGTTAAAAACTTTGATTATTCATTAATCATTAAAACCCATTTGTTCTTTCACATATTCAATCGGTGCATCTTCACCCGTCCAAATTTTTATTTGAGCAGCACCTTGCCATAGCATCATGCCAATACCATTTAATGTTTGGCAACCTTGTTGCTCCGCCATTTCTAATAGCTTGGTTTTTCGTGGGCTGTAAATGCAGTCGGTAACAATAAGATCAGGTCTTAACATCGTGGCATCAGTAATTAAGCTTTGCCCCTCTAACGGCTTCATCCCAACACCTGTTGCATTACAAAGCACAACACTATCTGCAATCTCTTTGCGTAATTGATCTTTATCGGCGAGATCGATAACACGCACATGGCATTGACTCGTTTGATTCAATTTTTTCGCAATGGCTTCTATCTTTGTATAGCATTCATCTTTTTGATTAAAGATGGTGATTGCTTTTACTCCATCAAGTGCCGCTTGCACAACTATGGCGGTTGCCGCACCGCCCGCTCCAAGAATGGTTATTTTTTTGCCTATCACATCAATATTGGCTTCTTTAAGCATACGCATGTAACCCATTCCGTCTGTGTTATAGCCAGTTAACACACCATTATCATTGGAAATCGTATTACACGCGCCACTTAGTTCAACGGCTGGCGTTAACTTATCAAGGTACTGGCAGACAAGCTGCTTATTGGGCATTGATACCGCACTGCCACGCAAACCTAATGCTCTAAGTCCTTTAATTGCATCAGCAAGTTTTTCTTGATCAACTTCAAATGCTAAATAAACATAAGGAACATTCAATTTTGAATAAATCGTATTTTGCATTTGCGGGGATAAACTATGGCGAATAGGGTAGGCCATTAAACCAATTAATAAAAAATGTCCGTCGATATTATTTCTCATTAACAACGCTCCACAATAACTTGACTTTAATATATTGACTTTAATATAAAAGCTTTTATGCTTAAAATGACTTCAGTAATACGAATTTGGTTTTGTCTATTGCAAAACAGTGAGTATACACTATCAATTGCACTTTCAATACCTATCGCCTACAATAATAAGCTTTGCTTCTTAACTAAGAATCTATCTTATGAATACAATGCTTGATTTGTTCTCGTCAATAAATGCAGTTGTGGTTGCGGTAATTTGTATGTTAATTTTATCGCTTTGCCGTGTCCATGTTGTTATTAGCTTAATCATTGGGGCATTTGTTGGCGGTTTATTTAGCCATTTATCGTTAAAAGAAACCATTGATGCCTTTAACACAGGCATCAGCAATGGGGCAAATATTGCACTTTCTTATGCCATGCTAGGTGCATTTGCTGTGGCGATATCAAAATCTGGTTTACCAGAATTATTGGCAGATAAAGCGATTAAACAGCTGACATCAAGTGATGCTAAAAAACGTATCAAATGGATTTTGATTGTTATTATTGGGCTAGTAAGTATTTCCTCTCAAAATGTAATTCCGATTCATATCGCCTTTATACCTCTTTTAATTCCGCCACTATTATATGTGATGTCACGGCTACAGCTTGATAGAAGAATGATTGCGTGTATTATGACATTCGGATTAATTACGCCTTATATGTTTTTACCGGTGGGATTTGGCAATATCTTCTTGCACCAAATCTTATTAAAAAATATTACCGCATCTGGCATGGATGTAAGCCATGTTAATGTAATGCATGCCATGGCTATTCCTGCGTTAGGTATGTTTGTTGGCTTATTATGGGCTATCTTTGTTAGTTATCGTAAACCAAGAGAATATAAAATTATTCGTAGCGAAGCGAATCAAGGTGCTGTAAAAGAGGTGAATAAGCATTCACTTATTGTTTCATTATTGGCAATTGCGTTATCTTTTTCCGTTCAACTTTATACCGGCTCAATGATTTTAGGTGCCTTAATTGGTTTTATTTGCTTTATTGTATCGGGATCGATTAAATGGGGCGAAGCGGATGGTGTTTTTACTGACGGCATCAAAATGATGGCAATGATCGGCTTTGTGATGATTTCAGCGCAAGGATTTGCCGAAGTATTAAAACAAACGCATGAAATTGAACCGCTTGTTATTAATAGTGCAGCTTTATTTGCAGGAAATAAAGTGATTGCTGCCTTTGTAATGATGCTAATTGGCTTGGTTATTACATTAGGGATTGGCTCTTCATTTTCAACCGTCCCAATCATTGCAGCTGTTTATGTGCCACTTTGTGTACAACTTGGTTTTTCACCGATTGCCACGGTATGTTTAATTGGCGCATCGGGTGCGATTGGTGATGCAGGATCACCACCATCAGATACTATTTTAGCGACATCGTCTGGATTAAATAGTGATGGGCAACATGACCATATTCGAGATAGTGTTATCCCAACATTTACCCATTTTAATATTCCGTTATTTATTGCTGGTTGGATTGGATCTTTAATTTTATAAACTAATCACAATAGATAAATTAAGGTTGTCATGATTTATGAATAAAAAATTACACCAAAATATACGAGCTGTTTGTGCGCAAGCTATTTTTAATGTATTAGAAGAAGGGCAATCATTAAGTGCCACACTGACTGCTTTGCATCACAAAATAGCGGATAAAGATCGAGCACTAGTGCAAGAAATGTGTTTTGGTGTGATGCGAGTATTACCCGAGCTCAATTTTTATATCCATACCTTAATGAGTAAGGTTTTGACAGGTAAAAATAGGGTTTTGCACTATTTATTGTTAGTGGGTATTTACCAGATCCTTTATACACGTATTCCCGAACATGCCGCTGTTGGTGAAACAGTTGATGCAGTAAATACTTTGCAAAAGGCGCCATTAAAAGGATTAGTTAATGGCGTGTTACGTGAGTTTTTGCGTCAGCAAGCATCATTACAACAAAAATTTATGCAAGATGATAAGCAACAAAATAGCCGAACATTACACCCAAGTTGGTTATTGACTCGTATAAAGCAAGCTTACCCACAGCAGTGGCAAACAATTATTGATGCGAATAACCAAAAACCTCCAATGTGGTTGCGGGTTAACCAAAACCAATATTCAATTCAAGAATATCAACAACTGTTAGCAAAACAGCACATTGAGTCAGAACCACATGATCAATTACCTTGTGCATTGCGGTTATTATCGCCCGTCAATGTTGCTAAATTACCCCATTTTGATGACGGTGCAGTGACAGTACAAGACTTGTCTGCTCAGTATGCTGCTTATTTATTAGCACCACAAAATGGTGAGCAAATTCTGGATCTTTGTGCGGCACCTGGTGGTAAAACCACGCATATTTTAGAGGTAGCGCCAAAGGCACAAGTGTTAGCTGTGGATGTGGATGCAAACCGAGCCAAACGTATTGATGAAAATTTAACTCGTTTGAAACAGCATGCTGACGTCAAAGTTGGCGATGGCTTAACGCCAGAGCTGTGGTGTGAGGGGCGTTCATTTGACCGTATTTTATTGGATGCACCTTGCTCCGCAACAGGCGTTATCCGCCGTCATCCAGATATAAAATGGTTACGCCGAGATAATGATATTGCCCAATTAACTGAGCTACAACATGCAATCTTAACTAATATTTGGTCTTATTTAAAAATTGGTGGTACTTTAGTTTATGCCACTTGTTCAATTCTACCAGACGAAAATAAATTACAAATTGAGCGTTTTTTACAAGAAAACACCAGCGCCAAATTACAAGGTGAACTTAAACAATTTTTACCTATTGAAAATGGTGGTGATGGTTTTTTTTATGCGGTTTTAAAAAAGCATAGTTAATACAACATAAAATATGATGATTTATCAATTATTATAAATCATCATATTGATTTTTATTGGTTATATTTATTTATGATTTCAACTAACTGTTGCCCATGTTGTCGTGCTTTTGTTTTTATTTTAGCTTGCATTTCTTCAATCTCTGGTGAAATACCATATAAAAGTATTGGTGGCAGATATTCCATTTGCGTATATAAAGTTGATACTTTGACGGGCTCTAATAAATTATCCATTAAATCGTTGTGATATTTTTTATAATTTTGTTCTTGTTGTCCTATGGTTAAACTTGGTAATAGTTTTTTACCTTTTAATTTATCGCCTTTGGAGCCATAAGCAAATTGGTAAGTAAATACTTCATCAAACCATATTTTTAATATTGCCGGCATGTTAAACCAATACATTGGATATTGTAAAACGATAAGGTCATGTCTGAGTAATGCGGCTTGCTCCTCTTGTACATTGATTTGATAGTTTGGATAAAGCTTGTGAATATTGCGAATTTCAATATCCTCAACTTTATCTTGTAATGTTTCGATAATTGTTTTATTGGCGATAGACTGTTTAATATTGGGGTGACCTAAAATAATTAATGTCATAATGATACTTTTTTCCTTTTTTGCTGTTAAAATGATAGTTACTCTAATTAGTTTATTTGTAAATAAACTTATAGCAATATCTATCAAACTTGATAGTTAGGTGAATTAATGCAAATAGATGAACAAAGACCATTAAAACGTTATAACAATAAAACTTATTATTGCCCTATTAGTTTGGCAATGGATTTAGTTGGTGGAAAATGGAAAGGGGTAATACTTTATTATTTGCTTTTTGGTGAAAAAAGATTCAGCGAATTGAAAACCATTATTCCTCATATTACCGATATGACATTAAGTATACAACTTAAAAAATTAGAGGAAGATGGGTTAATTACTCGACACGTTTTTGGTGATAAACCCCCTTTAAAAGTTTTCTATAAATTAACGCCATTTGGCGAAAAATTAGGGCCTGTATTAGAGCAACTTTGTTCATGGGCGTTGAATATTTAAGATTGATATAAGCATTGAGGTGGAATGATTAAAGGCAACCTACGGATTTATCTATTTTGTTAAAAAAGTTTCAGATAACTATGTGTTTAAGTATAAAAAACTAAAAAAATCACACAATCCTAATTTGGACAATCTTTAGTAGTTGTGATAAATTTTGGGCTTGTTTTATCTTATAAAGATGTTCAGATATGGCTTACACCCTCACCTATAATGATTTACCTGAAAATATCCAACGCTGGCAAGGCTTACCACTTTCATTAAATGGCTGCGAAGTGGTGCCTTTAGATTATAATGCAGGTAAAACAGGTTGGATTATTTATGGCAAAAAGCTAAATAAAACAGTATTGTCAAAATTCCAAAATCAACTTGCTATGCCAATGGTAATTGTTTCATCTTGGAAAATAAAAACTTATCAGATTGTTCGTATTGCTGGTGTTATGCCTAAAAAAGCCAAGGCTATTTCATTAACATTAGGCATCGATGTATCGCCAATTGACAATTTACCGACACTCCATTCACCAGGATTATTGGTTATGGATATGGATTCAACGGCAATCAAAATTGAATGCATAGATGAGCTGGCTAAATTATATGGTGTAGGTCAGCAAGTTGCGGCTGTGACTGAACAAGCAATGCATGGTGAGCTTGATTTTGCAACCAGTTTACGAAATCGGGTGGCAACTTTAAAAGGAGCACATCAAGATCTTTTACAACAAGTAAAAGATAATTTACCGCTTACTCCTGGATTGACCTATTTAGTCAAAGAATTGCATAAAAAAAATTGGCATGTTGCTATTGCATCAGGAGGATTTACCTATTTTGCTGATCATTTAAAGCAGAAACTAAAATTAGCGGATGTTTATGCTAACGAATTAGAAGTCAAACATAATAAATTAACAGGCAAAGTAATTGGTCAAATTGTCGATGCAAAGTATAAAGCGCGAACTTTACAACAATTAGCGACATCACTCGATATACCTATTGAGCAAACGGTGGCTATTGGTGATGGCGCCAATGATTTAATGATGCTACGTATTGCGGGTTTAGGCGTTGCCTATCATGGAAAACCTAAAGTGGTTGAAAAGGCTAAAATTAGCATTAATTATGCAGATTTAACTGGATTATGGTGTATTTTATCAACCAGTTTATTAAGTGAAGGTTAGGAGATTAAATTGGCAAAAACCGTTAAACGTGCTTATGTTTGTAATGATTGTGGAGCAGATTATCCTCGTTGGCAAGGCCAGTGCAGTGCTTGTCATGCTTGGAATACCATTACTGAAGTTAGACTAGCAAGTACTTCAACGCGCAATGATCGATTAACGGGTTACGCAGGTAGCGGTGTTGGTCAAACAAAAATTCAAAAATTATCCGAAATCAGTTTAGAAGCGCTACCAAGATTTTCAACCGGTTTTTCCGAATTTGATCGTGTGCTTGGTGGGGGCGTTGTACCGGGTAGTGCGATTTTAATTGGTGGTAATCCCGGGGCAGGTAAAAGTACCTTATTACTACAAACCATGAGTAAGCTTTCATCACAAATGAATACGCTTTATGTGACGGGTGAAGAATCACTTCAGCAAGTAGCCATGCGTGCACACCGATTAGGTTTACCTGCTGATAATCTTAATATGTTATCAGAAACCAGTATAGAACAAATCTGCTTATTGGCTGAGCAGTCGCAACCTAAATTAATGGTGATTGACTCTATACAAGTTATGCATCTTGCTGATATTCAATCCTCACCGGGGAGTGTTGCGCAGGTTCGAGAAACCGCCGCTTATTTAACGCGCTTTGCAAAAACAAAAGGTATTGCCATTATAATGGTTGGGCATGTGACGAAAGATGGCTCGCTAGCAGGGCCTAAAGTGCTTGAGCACTGCATTGACTGTTCCGTTTTATTAGATGGTGATGCTGATTCTCGTTTTAGAACATTGCGTAGCCATAAAAATCGGTTTGGGGCGGTAAATGAGTTAGGTGTGTTTGCGATGACCGAGCAAGGGCTTAAAGAAGTCAGCAATCCATCCGCCATCTTTTTAAGTCGTGGTGAGGAAATGCTACCCGGCAGTTCGGTTATGGTATTGTGGGAAGGTACTCGCCCATTGCTGGTTGAAATCCAAGCATTGGTTGATCACTCGATGTATGGCAACCCAAGGCGTGTGACAGTAGGTCTTGATCAAAATAGGCTGGCATTATTGCTTGCAGTGTTACACAGGCATGGCGGATTACAAATGGCCGATCAAGATATTTTTGTGAATGTTGTTGGTGGCGTTAAAGTCACTGAAACTAGCGCTGATTTGGCATTGATTGCCGCATTAGTATCAAGCTTTCGTAACCGCCCATTGCCACAAGATGTCGTTATTTTTGGCGAGATCGGTCTTGGTGGTGAAATTCGTCCCGTACCAAGTGGGCAAGAACGTATTTCTGAAGCGGCTAAGCATGGCTTTAAAAAAGCGATTGTACCTATTGCGAATATGCCTAAGAAGAAGCCCGAAAATATGCAGATTTTTGCCGTGAAAAAAGTGTCTGAAGCGCTAGATATTTTAGGTGATTTTTAAAAGCGATATAAATGATTAATAAAACATTAACTATCAATCGATTAAATCACTCCGCCGATAATCGTATCGGCGGCAAGATAACATTTACCCGCGATTAAATTACTCGCTAATATTTTTGTTAATAACAAATTTCATAACAAGGTTGGTAGGCGCTTCCTCCTGGTAATTTCATTCGATCTTGTTTAATAAAACTACGTAATAAATTATCGAGTTGCTTCATGATTTCGGGATCGCCTTGCAATTTGTATCGGCCATGCTTAGCAATTTCCTTCATACCGAATTCTTTTACATTACCGGCTACAATTCCCGAAAATGCTCGGCGTAAATCGGCTGCTAATAATTCAACAGGTTGATTTCGATGAAGATTTAATGAAGCCATATTGGCATGGGTTGGCTCAAAAGGGTGTTGTAGTGGTTCATCAATTTTTAGTAGCCAGTTGAATCCATAAGCATCACCTGTTTTTAAACGAGAAGATTTAACATGCTTAACACCATCTTTCATAATACGAGCCACTTGTTCAGGTGAGTCGATCACGATTTGGTATAATTTCGTTGCCTCATCACCTAATGTACTACGAATAAAATTATCAATAGCAGTAAAATATTCCTCACACTCTTTAGGCCCCGTTAATATCAGCGGTAATGTTTGATGTTTATTGGCTGGATTTAATAAAATACCAAGAATATAAAGTAATTCTTCGGCTGTTCCTGGGCCTCCAGGAAATATGATAATACCATGCGCCATACGTACAAAAGCCTCAAGGCGTTTTTCGATATCAGGCATAATAATCAGCTCATTTACTAATGCATTAGGTGGCTCGGCTGCAATAATTGACGGTTCAGTCATGCCAATAAAGCGACTTTCTTTATAACGTTGCTGAGCATGACCAACCGCTGCGCCTTTCATCGGGGCTTCCATCACACCTGGCCCACAACCAGTACAAATGTTCAGCTCGCGCAAACCCAGTTGCATACCGACTTGTCGTGCATAATAGTATTCATTTTCGTTAATTGAATGCCCACCCCAACAGACAACCAGATTAGGCTCTTCACCCACATGTAGCGCATTTGCATTGCGCAAAATTGAGAAAACAAGGTTTGTGATATAAAACGAATGATCTCTTTCAAATTTGATATTAGAGATAAGTTCTTTGATGGCACTGATTTGACTATTTAAAAAAAGAATATCGCGCAGCACGGCAAAAAGGTTTGCTTGGATTGAACGAATAATTCGCCCATCAACAAAGGCACTTTCAGGTGCATTAATGAGCTCTAATTTTACGCCACGTTCTTTACTAATGACATTAATTTCAAAAGACTTAAATCTATCTAGCAAATCTTTAGTATTATCGGTTTTACTACCTGCATTGAGTGTTGCTAGCGAACAGTTTCTATATAATTGATAAAGCTCACTATTGGCAGATTTTTTTAGAATATCGACTTCAGCTTGAGCAAGCAAATCCATTGATCCTAAAGGGCTAATATGGGTTATCATCACAACCTCCATTTGATGGTTTTATCAGCAAATGGAGTATTATATACTTAAACTGATTGAATAAGTAAAGTAGATCAATTTAATCAATTCAATACATTGTTTTTAATTAATAATTTTGAATAAGCGTTCAGAATTGATCAATCTATTTTTTAGTAAGATATTAAATGAATTAATTTTTATTGTTGTTGATAATTTAATCATAATATAAAATTATTTACCATTATACTTAAGGAACTCAACAAGGGGTAGAGTTAATGAGGAATGATTTTTACTTATTACAAGGAACTGTAAGCTGTTTACAATTAGATGAAAATTCGCAACAAACTGACGCTAAGCTGACAGCGACGGATCGAATGGAAAAAGATCTTTATGCCGTGATTTGTTCAATTATTGCATTTATTTGTTTTTTTATTTGTTGCCGCCCGCCTTTAAGGGGGCAATACTTTTGTTGCCATATCGGCAATAAAAAAGTAGAGGGAAGGCTTAACACGATTGGTTTTAATGAGGGTGATTATGTTGAAATGCTTGTTAAGCCAAAAAAAAATGATGTTTACCAACCTTATGCGGTACGAATTCCAAGACAACATGCGATAATTTTTCCGCAAGATATTGGTTTAACAACGTTCGCACTTTTAAAAATTAGTTTTATTTTGATGACGATATTTGCCGTTATTATCCTGCTTTTTTTGTTAATTTTTGAATTATTTAACGGTTGTTCATTAAATTATATTTTAAACATATTTAAATATTGTTTTTGGGGCTGGATCATTGCAATTATTGCTGTTTTTTTTATAAGTGGAGGTGGATACTCTTTTTTTTCCAATCAAATTTATGCTTGCTTTGGGTATGATAAACCGTGGAAGTATGATTCTGCAAAAGAAAAGGAACGCTTTAAGGAGCTGTATCGAAGCAATGATCCTGAAATATTTAACGACCCACAGACCCCTGACTTTGAAAAGTTCGAAAAATTTAAAGCATTAACATATTACTACTGTAGAACGCCAATTTTACCTAATTGGGTTAAAATTATTGATGAGCTAAACAAAAAATAACAAATAATCAAATTGATAGATATAAGGAATAAAAATATGGAACAGAATATAGGCGATAGTCATTATTACCAAATCATTACTGGTTATATTACTGATCTAGAGATCTATGACACGCAAGAAAGTTATCTTAATGCTCGCAAACTAGCTGGACGGCCTGATATCAATGTATTAACAATAGGGCATTTAGATTTAGTTTCTATGGCTAATCAAATGAGAATAAATTCAGCAAAAATCAAAAATATTGATTACGACACAGCCGATATTGAACAGTATTTTTGCTGCAAATTAGGTGATAAGGTGATTGAAGGCGCATTTTGTCGAATATTTTTTAATGAGGGCGACTACGTAGAGGTAGTTGTTGATCCACTAGCAGGTGGAACCTATTTTGCTTATGCATTACGCCGTCCTGCCGATAAGCTTTTATGGTTACATCCTTATGCAACAGAGGGAACAGAAGCTGGCAATAACAAGCTGCATATGCCTATTTTACCGCTTATTTTCCTTATTGGTGCTGGAGGGTTGGGGGTATTTATTATCTTTTATTTTGTAGTAATGGCCTTTTCTAAAAATGATTTTTCGCTACTTCTTATGGCTGCTATGGGATTACTCTTTCTTTTACCTGCTTATCTAGTCTTTTCTGCATTAAAAAAATCAAATTCCGGTTCTGCTATTGCTGATAAGATTTTTGCGACTTTGGGGTATAGTGATCCTAAAGCGTTTGATATTGAGAAAGAATATCATATTTTTAGTGACAAATTATTCGATTTATATAAACAGTATTGTGAAAATCACGAGGGATCTTCAATGATTGATGAAGATGCATATAATGAGTTTATTGATCATTATATGCATCAGCAGTCAGAAGATGATTCTCAGGACGATATATTACTAAAACAATATTTACGCCAGACAAAAAAAATAGACGGGATTCAATGGGCATTCTTTTATCTTAATACGCCAACTATTCCTAGCTATATTAACGTTATTCATACCGAAAATCACAACGACAGCCATGGACAATAATGGTTTTAGTTGTTGAGTGTTTTATTCAGCTCTGGAAACACAAACACGGGAAAAAATCCCGTGTTTGTTGTTATTTGGTTTTATAGCAGTATACAATTTTCAAGCAATTTTTGCTCATCATTATAGCTAGAAAAAATTATACTTGCTGGGTTATCATCATATTTGAACGATACAATGCATTTAAATATGACTGTTTGACCTTTAGAACTATAAGATTTTTGACGTGTATCATAAATTTTGCCACTTTTTCCTTGATAGGGAAAAAGGTTGAATGGAAAGATAATTTTCCTGCCATAAATGATATTCGCCACTTAGAGGCTGTTCATAATGGTATGTGTCTATCCTTAGGGTTTCGTGTTTCTACTTGCTCATCGTTGAGAGGTGAATGGCGCGCTGATTTAATTGCACGATTTATTGATAGTTAATTAGTTTTATATAAACACGCTGTTATTGAAAACATCTGCTATGCGACAACTTAAACACTATTCCTTGGTTTTTACCAGTTGTTGATCATAATCATATAATATGACCAATGAATTAAATAAACCGCATAAGATAGCATAAATTAACATAATGTAAATTTATTCATAACAAATAAAATATTAGGTATATATAAATATTTTGCTTATTAATACCTTGTCTATAAGTAAGCCTTTATTGTTGGGTACCTAGGTCGCTTGCAAAGGTTAATTTGTTCATAGTCAAAAAATAATGCCTATGTTAGACTGAGCCAAACTCTGAAGCTCTTTTACCTAAGTGATTTTTCATAAGGTGAATTAGCCGCGGTATAGCGCAGAAATGGCTATGCTTCCCGATTTGGATAAGGTGTTTAATGTATATATGCAATTAGTTGATTATTATCAACGTCGATTTCAATATCTGCGTTTGTCGATTACTGAGCTGTGTAATTTTCAGTGTCAATATTGTTTACCTTATGGTTATCAACCCAAGAAAGGGCATAATTTTTTGTCGCTCAGTGAAATTGATCATGTTGTGGCAACATTTACTGAACTTGGGGTAAGCAAAATTCGCTTAACGGGTGGCGAGCCGACTTTACGTCGTGATTTTGTGGATATTTTGTCGCTCATTTCTTCTTACTCTAGTGTTAAAGAGCTGGCCATTACCACTAATGGCTCACGTTTATTAAAAAATATTCATCACTGGCATCAAGCAGGTTTAAATGCAATTAATATTAGTATTGATAGCTTTTCTCCGCATTTATTTAAATTAATTACGGGTCAAGATAAGCTTAAAGAATTAATGCAATGTGTCGAAAAATCGTTAGAAGTAGGTATTAAAAAAGTGAAAATTAATACGGTGTTAATGAAAAACATGAACGATAATTTAGATGATTATTTGTCATGGATTAAAGATAAACCCGTAGAATTACGCTTTATTGAACTTATGGAAACAGGTGAAAGTAGCGATGTATTTAATCGTTATCACTTATCTGGGCATGTTATTGAGGCACAGTTAATTGCACAGGGTTGGCAGTTGCAACTCAAAAATCCACTATCAGGCCCAGCTAAAGTTTATGCTCATAGCGATTATCAAGGTAAAATTGGGCTAATTATGCCGTATTCAAAAGATTTTTGTAAAAGTTGTAATCGGTTGCGTGTGTCATCAATTGGTAAATTGCATTATTGCTTATTTGGTGAGGCTGCGGTTGATTTGCGTGATTTACTTCAAAGCTCAGCGCAAAAACAACAACTTATAACACGCATCTTTGCTTCGTTAAAAATAAAACCAGAAAAGCATTTATTACATGTGCATAATGTCGGTATGACTGGTAATTTATCCTATATTGGTGGGTAACTGGGTATTTTGTTTGGGTACTTTCGCAATTTGCCAATGTTGTATTGCCCATTGCAATAGCTGTTGTTGGCTGGCATCTTGCCAGTCTTTTGGTAGACATTGCCCTAAAAATTGCAGAGCGTGCGCCGTTAATGATTTGCTATTATTTAGCTCAATGGGCTTTGCATGGTTTTGTTTAGAAAGCTTATTGCCGTTGTTATCTAGTGCTAGTGGTAAATGGCAATAGTTTGGCAGAGAAAAGCCAAAAAGCTTATAGAGTGACATTTGTTTAGCGGTAACCGGTAAAAGATCGGCTCCGCGCACAATTTCGGTAATTCCTTGTTTATGATCATCTAACACTACCACTAAGTTATATGCAAATAGACCATCTTTACGGTGAATAATGAAATCTTCTTGTGCACTAGCTGTTTCTACTGTTTGCAAACCACGAATTTTATCTGTAAATTCAGAAATAGGGTGGTTTTGTTTTAGGCGAATAGCCAACTGTGATTGGTTAATCTTTAAACGCCTATGGCGACAATAACCGTCATAATGCCCGTTAGGCAATTTCTGTATCCGTTGCCTTGTACAATCACAATAATAGGCTTGCTGATGACTCAATAGCGATTGTAATACTGCTTGATAACGTTCGTGGCAAGCCGATTGATATAATACGTTATCATCCCAATATAAATGAAATGTTTCTAAAGTCTTTAAAATGAGAGATGATGCGCCTTTAACTTCTCGTGGTGGGTCGATATCTTCAATACGAACTAGCCATTTGCCATGGCAAGATTTAGCCTGTAAATAGCTACCAAGCGCTGTCACCAATGAACCAAAATGTAATGGTCCTGATGGTGACGGGGCAAAACGACCAATATAACGCGTAGGCATATCGGGTTGAATGGCGGTGGTAATTAATAACGTAGCAATTACTTGCCCATTTGTTTTTCGCGAAGTTCTGCAAGTGTTTTACAATCGATACATAAATCAGCCGTTGGTCTTGCTTCTAGACGGCGAATCCCGATTTCCACACCACATGATTCACAATAACCGAAATCATCTATTTCGATTTTCTTTAATGTTTTTTCAATTTTTTTGATGAGCCTTCTTTCTCTGTCGCGAGCGCGTAGTTCAAGACTGAACTCTTCTTCTTGTGTTGCTCGGTCAGCAGGATCTGGAAAGTTCGCTGCTTCGTCTTGCATGTGCGAAACGGTTTTACCCATTTCATCTTTTAGTTGTGCAAGCCAAGCTTCTAAAATAAGCTTAAAATGTTCCAATTGCTTAGGATTCATGTACTCCTCACCTTTTGCCTCTTTATAAGGCTCAAGCCCAGCAACTGAAAGCAGGCTAAGTGAAGATGTGTTTGCTTTTTGTTCTTTTTTCACAGCAATCCCCTTAAGTGCAGATTATTTAAAAGCGCTAAACTATAGCAATAATTCAGCCTTTGGCAAATTTTTTTTATCATTTTTTTGCTTAAAACTAAATAAAATAATACAACTATATGTTATTAATTAAGATAATTACTTATCCCATTTCGTTAGTTCATTTTTAGGGCATCGAGTTACTAAGTCATATAATTTATCGTTATCGGGTAGAATCAGCTCTGGGCTGATGTCAAATAGTGGATAGAGTACAAATTCTCTATTTTTCATATGGTAATGAGGGATAGTTAGCCTTTCACTGTTAATGACTAAATCATCATAAAGCAAAATATCTAAATCTAAGGTTCTTGCGCCCCAGCGGTTGTCTTTACGCACACGGCCTTGCGCTTTTTCAATTGTTTGTAGCTCGTCAAGTAGTTCAATAGGGGATAAATTCGTTGTCAGTTTTATTACTGCATTCAGATAGTCATTCTGATTTTGTGGTCCAAGAGGTTTACTTCGATAAAAAGGTGAAATATCCGCTACTTTTGTGTTTGGCAACTGTTTTAATGCAACAATTGCACGATTGGCTTGTGCTAATGGATCTTCAAGGTTGCTGCCTAAAGCAATATAACAAGTTGACATAGTTGCGCTAATTTTCGATTTCAATTGAATGAGGCTATTTTAGCATATAACGTAATAGGCAAACATGATTATATAAATAGATTAATACTTATTGTTTCTGGCTTCGAGTTATTAAAATTTAATCATATCATCTTTAGCTTATTATTTTTTGTTCACTATTTTACTTGTGGTAAAGTAAACCCAATTATCAAATCGCTATTGCATTTATTGAGAATGAAAATGAATTTAGGGCAACAATTAAGTTTTTTAATAAAAAACACACCAATAATTCGTGATCCCAAAGTTATTAATTGTGCGATTAATGGGGTAACGGATTATTTTGCTTGTAGTTTGCAAGCTTGCCATGAAGATGACGTTCAGAAATTGCTAGCGTGGGTAGCAGATGAGGGGGGAAATGCTAGAGCGTGGTTAATCGGCCAAAAGAAGTTAGTTACCGCAAGGCAAGCAGCGCTTTTTAATGGCTTTCAAGCGCACTGTTTAGATTATGATGATGTACATTCAGATGTTCGAGGGCATCCTTCATCAGTGATTTTGTCGGCGCTTATTGCCAGCGTTCGATTAGATAATGATAAGCAAAAGATTGACGGGCGGCGTTTTTTGACAGCCTATGTTATTGGTGTTGAGGTGATGGCACGCTTAGGTAAAAGTGTTAATCCTGAGCATTACGAAAAAGGTTGGCATGCAACTATTACTTTGGGGGGGATCGCGGCAACGGCTGCGATTTGTTACCTTTATGATGAACCGTTTTTATCGCAAGCTTTAGCTTTGTCGGCAACTCAAGCTTCGGGGATGCGTTTGTTAATGGGCACGCCAATTAAGTTTTTGCATGCAGGCTTAGCCGCTCAACATGCCATTCAGTCCGTTGAATGGTTAAGAGTTGGTATAGATGCCGATCAGAATTTTTTAGACGATAAATTAGGTTTTTTGGCTATTTATGGGCAAGGTAATACACATTTTGATTTAAGTCATTGGGGGGATGTTTGGAAGATTGTTGAACCTGGTTTATGGTTTAAAAATTATTCTTATTGTTCAGCTGCGGCCTATGTTGCCGATGCGGGGCAATTATTATATAAAGATCCTGATTTCAATCTTGATAATGTTAGTGATATTACGATTTATTTTGTGCCATCAAATAGCGATGCAGCATTGATATATAAAACACCTTCATTAGCGCAACAAGGGCGTTTTTCGGCTGAATATATTTTGGCTTTAACCTTGTTAGGATTACCGCTAAGTTTCGAGCAGTTTTCTTCAAAACCTATTCCTTATGAAATCAAACAGTTGATGCAAAAGATGACGCGCAGTTATCAAATACAGCTTGCGTCACATCCTGATGCTTATAATGGACGTTATGTGATTATTGATATTTGCCTCAAAAACGGTAAAAAAATAAGCCAACGTGTTGATATTCCTAAAGGCTCACCTAAAAATCCATATAGCCAGAGTGAGATGTCGTTAAAGTTACTTTCCGCAGTTAAAGATAAATCGAAAACAGCACGGTTATTAACAGATATTCAGCAACTGGCAACAGGTTTGGATCTTCGCCAATTTTTATTATCTTATTCTTTTACGCTTTAATTTTCATATGTTAATCAGCAAGGCAATTTAATCACTAGTACAATTTAATCATCAATACAATGAGTTAAAGTCGTTGTGGCTATTGTTCAAATTTCGAAGTCAATTTCATCTGTTAGCTGGCGCAAAAAACGTTGTGTAGTTTCATGTTGTGGGTTGTCTATGACTGATTTTGCTGGCCCTTCTTCCACAATCACGCCATCAGCCATAAAGATAACGCGGTCTGCAACG
Source organism: Gilliamella sp. Fer1-1 (assembly GCF_001690825.1). Taxonomy (NCBI): domain Bacteria; kingdom Pseudomonadati; phylum Pseudomonadota; class Gammaproteobacteria; order Orbales; family Orbaceae; genus Gilliamella; species Gilliamella sp. Fer1-1. The sequence continues at coordinate 55,484 of NZ_LZGX01000034.1, read as the reverse complement.
TACTTGGCAAATTCCATTTCGTGCGTCACGATAATCATAGAGGTTCGTTCTTTTGCCAGTTGTAGCATGACTTGTAAGACTTCGTGTACTCGTTCAGGGTCGAGCGCAGAAGTGGGCTCATCAAATAATAGTACTTTGGGTTTGACTGCCAGTGCTCTTGCAATTGCGATGCGCTGTTGCTGACCACCAGATAAGGTAATGGGATATTGTTTGGCATAAGGTAACATACCAACGCGCTTTAATAATGATAAGCCGAGTTTTTCCGCTTCTTTTTTATCTATCTTTTGCCCAACAATAAGCGGGTAGGTAATATTTTCTAACGCTGTTTTATTTTTAAATAAATTGTAGTGTTGAAAGACCATTGCTGATTGTTTGCGTAAATTGGCCTCTTCTTTATGACTATAATGTTTTGCATCAAGCGTTGCTGAGCCAATTTGAATTGTGCCATTATTCGGTTTTTCTAATAAATTTAAACAACGTAATAAGGTGGATTTGCCAGATCCTGATGGTCCAATAATCGCAACTACTTCACCTTGCTTGATATTTAAGTTGATTTCTTTTAAGACTTCATTATTAGCAAAACGTTTAGATAAATGCGATACTGTAATCATAACATTCTCCTTAACGATGATATGGCGCAGAAAGTTTTTGTTCTAACTGTTTTTGTATCCATGAATAAATCACAACAGTAAGCCAGTAAATAATGCCAACAGCTAAATAGGTTTCAAAGTAGAGAAAAGAATTAGCGGTTAACATTTTTCCTGCGGCTAATAGCTCTTGAACGCCAACAAAAAAGGCGACAGAGGAATCTTTAAGTAATGATATAAACATGTTTCCTGTGTTTGGTAAGGCATTGATCATGGCTTGCGGAAGAATAATGCCTCTGTAGACTTGCATTTTACTTAACCCAACCGTTAGCCCTGCTTCTTTCTGCCCATGATCAACTGACTCTAAGCTTGCTCTAAAAATTTCGGCTAAATAGGATGAGTACTTTAAGCTGAAACAGATAATTGCAGCGGTAGTTGCGCCCATTTGTTTTAAAATAGGAAAAATTTGTGGTAGACCATAATAAATAATAAAGAGTAAAACAACGGATGGTATGCCACGAAACAGTGAAATAAATAGTGCAAAAATAGAATCGATAATGATTATTTTGTTGTTGCGTAATAGCGCAATAGCTAGCCCTAATATAATGGCAATCGTAATCGATACAATGGTAATAAAAAGTGTAACGGGCAGATAAGGTAAGATCTGCGGAAATACACTTAAGAAATAATTTACATTAAAATTCATGATGTAATATCTTCACCAAAATATTTAATTGAAAGATTTTTCAATGTACCATTGGCACGTAGCTTTTCGATGGCTTGATTGAATTTTTCACGCAGCGCTTGACCTTTTTCGTCTTTACTAAATGGGAAAGCAACCTGCTCAATAGTAATTGGCTCTCCAACTAATTTGAACGGTAGATTTTTACGTTTAATTTCAGCAAGTAAAATTGGTTTAGAATTGACATAGCCATCAACCCGTTGGTATTCCGTATCATACATTGCGCCATCACGGGTTTCGTAGGTTTTGATAGTTACGTCGTTATTAGGGAAAGCTTTTTTTAGGTTATTAATATGATTCGATCCTAGCACACCAGCAATAGTTTTATTTTTAAAATCAGATAGCTTATTAATATCTTTGTTATCTTTATGGGTTACAATCTGGCTACCGTAAAAGCTATAGGTGTTGGAAAAGTCATATTTATCTTGACGGGCTGGTGTTATGGCAACCGCATTTGCAACGGTATCTAAGCGCCCTGAATCAAATTGCCCCATTAAACCGCCAAATTCAGCAATCACCCATTCGACTTGATAACCTAGTTCTTGAGCAATGGCTTGAGTTACTTCAACATCAAATCCCACTAATTTGTCATCTTGTTTATAACCATTTGGATAGCTTTGTCCTGTAGAGCCAACTTTAATGATATTTTGCTTTGTTGCTTGGTCGTTGGATTTATTATCACAACCAATTAAGGCTAGACTGGTTAATAAAATAGCGGATAATAACGTACTTATTTTTTTCATGCTTTATTACTCCTTTGTTTCCATTGGGTATAGCTTTTATGGTTTAAGATTTTTTCAAAATAGAAGGTCGTATGATCGGGCGTTAAATCTGCTTGCCCTATTTTTTTATAACCTTTATTTATATAAGTTTGTACAAGCCATGGATGATTTGCTGCGGTACCTAAGGTCACAGCGGGTAATTTGAGTTGATTAATCAGGATTTGCTGTTCAACAAAATTCCATAATGTATTTCCATACCCTTTACCCTTATATTGAGGATCGGTTGCAAACCAACCTAAATGCGGTAGCCCATAAGGTCCAGGATTATTTCCCCATGGAAAACGAATACTTAACGTGGATAGTAGCTGTCCCTCTTTCTCAAATAGATACACCGCATTAGATTCAAGATGCTCAGCAATTTGTGATTGATTGGCGGTTGAAGCTGCAAAATGAATGCCTAATTTAGTTGTGGCATGATAAGCACGATGTAATAGTGTTTGATAAGCTGGAATGTCATTATGAGTCATTAAGCGAAAACTCATGCTAACACTCCACAATGATCAGCATATTTAATCACTTGTTCTACTTTTTCAGGAGCAGAGCCGAGATAGTTAATAGGATCAAGCCAAGCATCAAGTTCAGATTCGGTAAACTCGTTGTTCAAGTTGGGATCTTCTAATAGGATGTCTTTAAATGGTCGATTTTGTTCAAATGCTTTCATTGCACTTTGGTAAACTAAATGGTGCGCAGTCTGTTTGCCTAATCGTTTACCTATTTCAAACATGACTTTTTCAGACAGCAGTAAGCCATTTTGTAGTTGTAAATTAGTTATCATGCGATCAGCGTTAACTTTTAGACCTTTTAGTACAGTTAATGCGATTTGTAATTGGGCTGAAATATAAAGGTTTATTTCAGGTAGTGCTATCCACTCTGCTCGCCAGCTCATGGCATCACGCTCATGTTCAACTTTCATTGATTCATGAATTAACGCAACACTTTTTAAAAGTGGTGCCGTTAGGCTGGCTAATCCTTCTAATGCTGCTGGATTGCGTTTATGTGGCATGGTTGTTGATCCAATTTTTCCTTCAGAAAAAGGCTCTTCGATTTCGTTAATTTCGGTACGCATTAAGTTGTAAAATTCATTCCCAATTTTTCCTAATGTGCCACTGATTAGTGCTATTACCGATGAGTATTCAGAAAAACGGTCTCGTGCCGCTTGCCAGCCAATGTTAGGGGTATTAAGTCCGAGTAAAGTTAAAGCGCGTGATTCAACTTGTGGTCCTAATTTGCCTATTGATGCATAAGTGCAAATTGCTCCACTAATATTGCCGACTAATACCCGTTGTTTGATTTCGGTTAAACGTTGTAAGTGTCGAATAAATTCATCTAGCCACACCGCAAGTTTAAATCCAAAAGTTGTAGGTAGTGCTTGCATGCCATGAGTTCGCCCAACCATAGGTAAATATTGGTACTGTTTGGCTAAACGTTTTAGCTCAAGTGCCACCCGTTTAGTGTCTCGCTCAATGACAGTAAAAGACTGTTTTAATTGTAAAACGGTTGCTGTGTCGACAATATCTTGTGTGGTTGCACCGTAATGGATATATTGGCCTGCCTCGCCAACTTGTTTTTGTAGTGCATTAATTGTCGACATTAATGAGTGCTTCGCTTTTGCTGCTTCTTCGGCAATTTGATCAATTGATAGTTTTGAAGCATCGGCATTAGCAATGATTGAGTTGGCCGCTTCAATTGGAATAACACCTAGCTCGCCTTCAGCTTTGGCTAAAGCAACTTCGACATCCACTTGCCTTTTCAAACGATTTGTTTCCGACCAAATGGAACGCATTTCACTAGTGCCGAAGTTATTTCCCAAAATTAAAAAATCCAAAACATGTGACGCCACGACATTACCCTTAATCATTGTTATTACGTTATTAAACAATTATTAGTAATTATTGAGTTATCGTCTAATAATCAGTTTGTATATAGATATAACTAAATAGAATAAATGCATGAAATAGTTTATAAGAAAGCGGTTTTTTGCGCTAAATAACGCTAGTTTATTAAGCTATGTTTTGTATAAAAATAATCAAAAACTTCAATAAAATCAATGGGTTTTCTGAATGATTTTTAAAGGTAGGATGATGTTGAATGTAAACGAATAAGCAGAAACACTCACCATTGGAGTGCCTCTAGTGTTATAGTATAAAAAGCCGCGCTAATAATCTATTTGCTTATTAGCGGTATTAAAGCACTTCTACAATGGATTCACAAAGTCTAGACATGTTATCTAATGTCATCCCTGCCACATTAATCCGTCCTGAATTAACAATGTATATGCCATAATCGTCGCGCAATTTAAGCACTTGTTCTTCATTTAAACCACTGAACGAGAACATGCCATTTTGTTTAGCAATAAAACTAAAATCTTGATTTGCCCCTTTGTCTTGCAGTGTTTTGACAAATAATTGACGCATGCGGTGAATGCGTTGACGCATAGCCGTTAATTCATCGATCCACTCTTCTTTTAATTCTTCATTGTTTAAAATATAAGAGACGATTTTAGCGCCATGGGCAGGAGGGTTTGAGTAATTGGCTCGAATAATGGTTTTGACTTGGCTAAAGGCGCGCTCGGCAATTTCAGTATTTGCGGCAATGAGCGTGAAGGCGCCAACGCGCTCATTATATAAACCAAAATTTTTAGAATATGAGCTAGCAATAAGGAGTTCAGGGTGATGATTAGCAAATAATCGTAGTCCATAGACGTCTTCTTCTATACCTTGCCCCAAGCCTTGATAAGCTAAGTCAAATAGGGGTAACCAACCATTTTTTATGGCTAAATCTGAGATGGCTTGCCACTGTTCTGGTGTTGGATCGATGCCTGTTGGGTTATGACAGCAACCGTGGAATAATACTGCTTCGCCAGCGGCAACTTGGTTTAAGCTATTTATCAGGGCATCAAAGTCAAGTGTGTGTGTTTGTGCATTGTAATAATGGTATTCGCGCACTTCAAGGCCAGCAGTTTGAAATACACTACGATGATTGGGCCAAGTCGGATTGCTGACCCAAACACGTTTAACTTTGGTTCGGCGAGCTAAAAAATCTGCCATTATACGTAAAGCGCCAGTACCGCCCGGTGCTTGTGCTGTTCTTGCTCGTTCGTTTTCAGATCCAAAAAGCAAAATTTGCGTTACAGTATTGAATGCTTTAATACCATCAATAGGTGAGTAGCTTTTGGTGGTTTCGTCATTTAATAAAAAATGTTCCGCTTTTTTTACACTTTCTAAAATAGGTGTTTGGGTTGTTTCGTCTTTATAAACACCGACACTTAAATTAATTTTATTGGTGCGTTCATCTCTATTATAAAGATCGGCCAGTCCTAAAATAGGATCTGCCGGCGCTGCTGTTAAATATTCAAACATAATTCACCTATCTGATCTAATGACTTTTAACGCATTATATACACATTATTTTATAAGATACAATTTTGATAGCATTTACGATTGCTATTGATATAAACATATATTGCGTTATTGTTGAGCAGCATTAGCTTAACAAGTAACAATTAGTTTACTTAAAAAAGTGGTTAAATCATGAGCTAGAATAGAAAGTTTACCTGTAATTAAATCTTCTTTTACGACTTCGCCAGTTAAATTATTTATTGCAATAATTTCGGTATTTTCATCTGTTGACGCGATAAAAGTCGTTGGTGTTCGTTTTAATTTTTTTTGTTGGGATAAATGGGCTATTAAATTTTGTTCTAAATTGGAAAAATCATCATCATTCCATGCTTGGATTAATGTTAAGTGGGTGTCATGCAATTTAGCCGTCATATTGGCAGCATATTGTGTACCATAAAATATATGTGCGTTAGGATGTAAAGTAATGCCCACAATTTGCTCAGCAATAGCAAGATCTCTTGGCGGTTTTAATAAAAAGGGTTGCCAAAATACAGTGAGATTTTCTGTTTTTAAAATACAAGGCGAAGGTATAGCATGCAGTTCTTCGCTTTGCGGTGCGTAACTGAATTGGTTAACCCAGCGAGTGGTAAAATTAAGCAAGGCGATTTTATCGGTAGTGTTCATAAACAACCCTATTTGGTATTTAAATTATTATCTAATCATAATTATACTAATTAAGTTTTGTTATGCATAATTGCTTCAATGTTTTATTTTTTGTTAAATGTTTAACTAATTAATAAAACAAAAAAGTGTAAAGAAGTTTTAGTGAACGATACGTTTCAGTATAAAAAGTTAAGGAAATCAAATTAATTATTTATAATGAGGTAACATAGTTAAAAATAAGCAAAAAATAAATCTTTAACTGTTTATAAAATAGCGAATTTAATTTTCTTGCTATCCTTGGCTGAAACGTTAATAATAGTGGCGGGTAGTTTTACCCTTGTAATGCAGCAATGGCGTTAGACATTACAGTTTGTCAAAATAAAATAGCGTAAGTAGAATCATTATAATGAGATAATATGTTTATTTTAAACAATTGCAGAAAGATTAAGTTTGTTTGCTAAAACCAGTAAAATATTCAGGTTTGCAAATTAACCATATTAATAGCTTCAATAAATTATATACTTAGCATTTTACAAAGCGTTGTGTCTGATGCGCTATGTTGATGCTGTGTAAGCGGTATCGGGTTCACATAAAATAATAACAAAAATAACATAAATAAAATAATGAATGCCGTATACAAATATTTAGTTAAGTACCATTATTTATCATTGTTAAAATAATCACTTATCAATAATAAGATTCTACCTACAGTTAATTAAGATTAATGAAGAGTGTAGAATAATGAAAAGAATGTTAATCAACGCAACCCAGCAAGAAGAGCTGCGTGTTGCGCTTGTTGATGGTCAACGCTTGTATGATTTAGATATCGAAAGCCTTGGACATGAACAAAAGAAAGCGAATATTTATAAAGGTAAAATCACTAAAATTAACCCAAGTTTAGAAGCTGCGTTCGTTTCTTATGGTGGTGAGCGCGATGGATTTTTACCTTTAAAAGAGATTGCTGAAAGTTATTTCCCATCTAATATTTCAGGTCGTCGTAGTATAAAACATCTGCAAGAAGGACAAGAAGTCCTTATCCAAATTGAAAAAGAGATTCGCGGTAAAAAAGGCGCGGCTTTAACAACTTATATTAGCTTAGCAGGTAGTTATTTAGTCTTGATGCCTAATGATCCTCGTGCTGGTGGTGTGTCGCGCCGTATTGAGGGTGAGGAACGAGCTGATTTAAAACGTATTATTGATGCCATCGAAAAACCTAGAGGTATGGGGGTAATAGCTCGAACTGCGGGTGTTGGCAAAAGCCAAGAAGAGTTACAACAAGATTTAGATGCATTGGTTAACTACTGGACGGCAATTCAGAATGAAGCTAAAAAGCATCAAGCACCCAGTTTAATTCACAAAGAAAGCGATATTATCACGCGAGCATTTCGTGATTATTTACGTGATGATGTGGGCGATATTTTAATTGATAATCCTAAAGTGCTTGAAATTGCTAAAAAACGGTTAGCCGATTTAGGGCGAGTTGAGTACGTGAGCCGCTTAAAGCTTTATGAGGGAGATGTGCCGTTATTTAATCATTTCCAAATTGAAGGTCAGATTGAGTCGGCATTCCAACGTGAAGTTCGCTTGCCTTCTGGCGGTTCAATTGTGATTGATGCCACTGAAGCGCTTACAGCTATCGATATTAACTCAGCTAAATCAATCCGTGGTAGTGATATTGAAGAAACTGCATTTAATACTAATCTTGAGGCGGCTGAAGAAATCGCTCGTCAGTTACGTTTACGTGACTTAGGTGGTTTGATTGTTATCGACTTTATTGATATGACGCCTGTTCGTAATCAGCGTGAGGTGGAAAATCGCCTGAAAGAAGCAATGAAGACAGATCGTGCTCGTATCCAAACAACCCGTATTTCACGCTTTGGTTTGCTCGAAATGTCTCGCCAACGATTAAGTCCTTCATTACGAGAAGCAACTCATCATATTTGCCCTCGTTGTCAGGGCACAGGCACTGTTCGTGATAGTAACTCATTGTCTTTATCTATCCTTCGATTAATTCAAGAAGAGGCGATGAAAGATAATACCGTACAAATTGATGTTATTGTTCCAGTACCAATAGCCAGTTATTTACTCAACGAAAAACGTCGGGCTATTACTAATATTGAAAGAATGCACCCTGATGTCAAAATTGTGATTGCTGGTGATGAAGAGATGGAAACGCCTCTCTATAAAGTGATTCGTAAGCGTGTCGGTGAAGAGACTGATGTGTTAAGCTATAATCTTCCAAAATTGATTCGTGAGCTTGAAGAAGAGGAAGATGAGCAACAAGCTGTTGAAGTTATTGTTGAGCAAGCGGTATTATCAGGTCCAAAAGTTGAGGCATGTGTCGCACCAAAAGAAAAGGCTGAGCCAAAAGCTAAAAAATCAGGTAGCCTATTTAGTGGATTATTTGGTAAATTGCGTAAACTGTTTGTCACAGAAAAAGTGGAAATTCAGCCAGAGGTTAAACCGAAAGCGGCTAAAAGACGCGATCAACGTTCAAACAATCGACGTCAACGTAATAACCGAAACAACAATTTGGCTGGTAACACGAATACCGTTGCAACAAGTTCTACTGAAGAGGGCAAACCGTCGAGTAGAAATAATCATCGCAGAGCTAAACAAAATAGTAATGCAAATGCTAACCTTGCAAACTCAGCAAATCATTTTAAAGCTGATAAAACCTTGGATGAGGCGGTACCCCCAAAACAGCGTGAGGCTAGACCAAGGCGCCAACAACGCGCATTAACGAAAAGTGTTCGCGTAAAAAATGTTGATATAACCAGACCAATTGAACAAGAAAGAGTCGTTATTCCTTCTTTATTGTTGCCAATTATTGTTTCTGAATCAGCGCAATACAATAATATTGCATCGGAAGCTCAACCGAAGCGCCAGCGTCGTACTTCACGGCATTTACGCATGAATGGACAACGGAATAAGCGCCGAGCCCGTAATGTGGAGCTAAAGCAGTCACCAATGCCGCTTCCATTTGCAGCAGCATCATTAGAATTAGCATTAGGTCGAGTGGCAGTTGATTACAGCCAAGTTGATTACAGCCAAATAGTAAGTGATGCACCAAATACTGTGGTACCTGTTATCCCTTCGCTCTTACTTCCTGTTATTGTAAAAAATGAAGAGGAAGTAAATCGTGTTGCTAGTGTTGATAGCGTTATTGTCGATACGCAACCAAAAAGTTCTTTATTTGCAAAAACGCAAGATCACTTGAAAGATAGTCAGAAAAATAGTAATCATAATGATTTGGCAATTAATGATTCACCATCAACAGGCTATTCTTCTTCTGTGATGACTAAAGCACCTGCGCCACAATATGTGGCTTGTGATGTTGGAATAAAATCGCGTGAAGAATCAAATTACCATTTTGAGGGTAAAGGCCATGCTGGTGGTTTAAGCGCACAAAATCATGCTTATGCTGCAGCAAGTAAACCGGTGATACCGGATAATCAATAAGTAAATTAAAGCACGGTGAGCTATTTTTATGCCACCGTGTTTTATTTACTCAAATAGCAATAAAGATAAATAATGATTATCTATATTTTCAAAAAAATAGTAACCTGTTTATTTATTATCTGCGTGTTGGCTCAGATTAGCTTTTGTTTAGTTTATTTTACCCCCCATTCAATGTTTAATTTTAACAATCTAAGTTTTGTCGATAGTTATTGCGTTTTTTTTAAACAGTTACTGCAAGGGCAATTTAGATTATTAACGGGTGAAACTGTGCCGTTTTTTCACACCTTATTGGCTACATTTGAACTTTGTATTCTCTCTTTATTCGTGGCTTTATTTATTGGGTTACCTTTGGGGATCTTTCTAGGGCTTAGTCATATTAATTGGCTAAATAGTACGATTCGTTTAGGATCTTTATTATTGTATTCTTGCCCTATCGTTATGTTGGTTGTTATCGTCATGTATTGGTTATCACCAACTTGGTCGATATCGATGAATTTTGATGTGTCACCAGTAGTTGCTGGCACTTCGTTATTGGATATTTTTGGCGCGTCAAAAACTTTTAAATGGCACGTATTATTTGAGCAACTGCACTATTTGTTTTTGCCTATCATTATTTTAGCCATTCAACCGTGCATTATGACAATTCAATTAATCAGCCAAAATGTGAAAAGCATATCGCGGCAGAATTTTATAAAAATGGCGATTATTCGTGAGCGATCGCCATTTAAAGTTTTGCGTCGACACTTGTTGCCTAATTCAATCCCAGCGACTATTCCTCTGTTGACATATAATACAACTACACTGTTATTTTCAACTATGGTAATTGAAATTTTGTTTAATCGAATAGGATTGGGGCAATGGGTGATGATCGCGTATCGTCATCACAATTATTTTATTATATCTATTGCAATTCTAGCTTGTGGTTCTGTCATTAGTTTATTAACGTTATTAGGTGAAATTTTGGCAGTTGCTATTTATCCTTTGCGTCATAAGGAACATTATGTTTAGGCTAGCTAGATTACTTAAAAATATAAAATTAAGCTTTAATCGCTTACATAGTAATCTTTACTTAATTGTTGGTTTTTATGGCATATTAGCGATCGCATTTATTGCATTATCAACTAAATGGTTTTTTCATGCCCATTTAAATCCTATCTATCCCTCTCGGTTACCGCCTGCTTGGTGGCCCAATGGTGATATCAATCATATATTAGGCACGAATGCTAAAGGGCAAGATATTTTTGATTATTTGTTAATCGGTTATCGTTCGACTATGTCAATGACATTAAAAGTAGTATTTTATGTGGTTGCTGTTGGCGGATTAATTAATTATTTAATGTTTTTTATATCATTTATACGACCTTTCGTATTATTTATTTTTAAATTTTGTATGGTCGTACCGCCGCTACTTGGTGTGATTGTAATTAGTCTATTATTAAAAGATGATATTACTAATATGTTATTGGTGATTGGATTTTCTTATAGCCCTCGCTTTATTTACAATATTCATCAACGCGCTATCAACGAATGGAATAAAACGTATATTACGGCTTACAGGCTTGATGGATTATCTTCATTTGCAATCTTAAATCATTATATTATACCTAACATTTTACCAGTTTATTTGACTGAAATTGTTTCATTATTTTCTTCAATTATTTTAGCTATCACCACTATAACTTTTTTAGGCTTTGCTAATGATGTTTCTCGTCCAGATTTGGGAATGATGATGTTTCAAATGAAAGATATCATTGCAACCAATTATTTGGCCTTTTTATCTCCAGGCATTGCGGTTTCAGCAACAATTATTTTGGTTTATTTATTCAACTTTGGATTGTATGGTCGCCGAGCAGGACATTAACGATGGCTTTGTTAGATATTCGAAATTTAACCATTGAATTTATTACCCCTGATGGTCTTTTACGTGCAATTGACCGGATTAATCTAAAATTATCTGAAGGTGAGATTCGTGGCCTTGTTGGAGAGTCTGGTTCAGGGAAAAGCCTTATTGCTAAAGCTATTTTAGGGGTTACTAATCATAACTGGAAAATTTCAGCAGATCGCTTTTATTTTAATGATATTGATCTTCTTAAGCTAACGCCTAGGCAGCGACGAAAAGTCATTAGTGCAAATATATCCATGATATTTCAAGAGCCTCAATCTTGTTTAGATCCTTCTATGAAAGTAGGGCAACAGTTAATAGACGCTATACCGAGAAGAACATTTAAGGGGCATTGGTGGCAAAGGTTATTTTGGCGTAAACATCGAGCCATTGAGCTATTACATCGAGTAGGAATTAAAAATCATCAGGAAATATTAAAATCTTATCCATTTGAATTGACTGAAGGTGAATGCCAGAAAGTTATGATAGCTATCGCATTAGCTAATCAGCCAAAACTACTTATCGCCGATGAGCCAACAAATGCAATGGAAGCAACAACCGAAGCGCAAATATTTAGGCTATTGGCTAGCATGAATCAGAATTTGGGCACAACTATCTTGCTTATTAATCATGACCTGCAAATGGTAACTAGATGGACTGATCGTATTAATGTGCTTTATTGTGGTCAAACGGTTGAAATTGCGAATAGTGAAGATTTAATTAAATCACCTTATCATCCATATACTCAGGCTTTGATTTATGCGATTCCTGATTTTGGTAAATCAATGCCTCATAAAAGCCCATTAAATACCTTGCCAGGGGTTATTCCATCTTTAGAGCATTTACCCATCGGTTGCCGTTTAGGTCCTCGGTGCCCTTATGCACAAAAAAAATGTATCCAAGCACCTGAGCTTATATCGTTAAAAGATCATGCTGTTGCTTGCCATTTTCCGTTAAATACTGATGAGTTGCCATAAATAATAGGAATATAAAGATGAGTCCAATATTAAAAGTACGCAATTTATCAAAGCGATTTAAAATCCCCAAAGGGCTTTTTGGTCATTTGCAAATTAATGCGGTTAATCCTATCTCGTTTTCATTAAATGAAGGCAAAACTCTGGCTATTATTGGGCAAAATGGCTCAGGAAAGTCTACTTTAGCTAAAATGCTAGTTGGTATGATAAAACCCGATAGTGGTGATATTTGGATTGATGGTAATAAAGTTCAATATGGTGATTACAGCCATCGCTATCAGTTGATCCGAATGATATTTCAACACGTAGAAAGTTCATTTGATCCAAGATTACGTATTGGGCAATTACTAGAAATTCCACTTAAACGCAATGCGAATTATGATGCTCATGAACGTGAAAGGCTCATTAATAGCGTATTAAAACAAGTGGGGCTATTGCCTGAACATGCTTCGTATTATCCTTCGGTAATGGCGGCAGGACAAAAACAACGTGTCGCATTAGCTAGAGCATTAATTTTAAAGCCTAAAGTTATTATTTTAGATGAGGCTTTGGCTGCGTTAGATATTTCCATGCGTTCACAGATTGTTAATTTGATGTTGTCATTACAAGTTGAGCAAAATATTTCTTATGTTTATGTAACTCAAGATATTGGTATGATGAAACATATTAGTGATGAAATTTTAGTTATGCATAATGGCGATCTTGTTGAGTATGGCAATACAGCGGAGGTGTTAGCTTCCCCCCTCAGTGATATTACCCAAAAATTAATCAATAGCTATTTTGGTGAGGCTCTTACGGCTGATACTTGGCGTACTGATACAAGCGCTTTTTAAGCAAGCTCTCTTTATTTTTATTAACCTATGGTAGTAATGATAATATTTATTAATTAGCTATTGGCATGATTTTGTTTAAAATATTATGTTTATTATTGTCTAATAAAAAACCTCGACAAATGATCCAAAACACACTATATTTAGCTGTATAGATTTCTAGACGTCTGCTTTTAATGTTGAACATAATTTATCGTTGTTAGGAGCTTTTGTTATGCCTATTTGCATTCCTGATTCATTACCTGCTGTTGACGTGCTACGTAATGAAAATGTATTTGTTATGACTTCATCACGTGCTAATACACAAGAAATTCGCCCTCTTAAGCTTCTTTTTCTAAATTTAATGCCTAAAAAAATAGAGACAGAAAATCAATTTTTACGCTTACTATCTAATTCCTCTTTACAGATAAATATTCAATTACTACGTATCGATCAACGTGAGTCAAAAAATACACCAGTTGAGCATTTAAACAGTTTTTATTGTGATTTTGATGATATTCGCGAACAAAATTTTGATGGATTAATTATTACTGGTGCACCTTTGGGTAAAGTCGCTTTTTCTGATGTTGTTTATTGGCCTAAATTAACTGAAATTATAACGTGGGCAAAAGATCATGTGACATCGACTATGTTTGTTTGTTGGGCCGTTCAAGCTGCATTGAATATATTATATGATTTACCTAAATTTACTCGTGCACATAAGCTGTCAGGCGTTTATCAGCACCAAATTGCTCAGGCTAATGCAATTTTAACGCGTGGATTTGATGATACTTTTTTAGCTCCACACTCCCGTTATGCGGATTTTCCAATTGATAAAATTAGCAATTATACAGATTTAACCATCCTGGCAAAGTCCGATATGACAGGGCCTTATTTAATGGCAACCCCTGATAAACGTATGGCATTTGTAACAGGGCATCCAGAATATGACTCATTTACATTAGCTAATGAATATGTTCGTGATGTAAAGGCAGGTATGAATCCAGATATTCCTTATAATTATTTTCCTGATAATAACCCTGATATTGCACCAAAAGCAACGTGGCGTAGCCATGCATATTTGTTATTTAGTAACTGGCTTAACTATTATGTTTATCAGTTAACGCCATATGATTTGACTACTCGTAATTTAACGATTGATGATTAATTTAGTTAATGCTCATCTTCTACTTTGCTAGTATCCGATATGTTAAAATTAACAGGAAATTAAAAGAACTCATTTCAATTGTTGTTAATGAAATATAAAAAACAGCGATAATTTATCAAATATTAGCAAAATGTATTTTTGATTATATGGTTAAACTTGTAACCAAAATGTTACTGGACCATCATTGATCAAAGATACTTGCATGTCGGCGGCAAATTGTCCTGTTTTAGTTGATATTTTTTGTTGGCATTGTTCGACAAAAAATTGGTAAAGTTTATTTGCTTCATCAGGTTTTGCGCCTTTAGTAAAACTGGGACGCATTCCTTTTTTAGTATCTGCTGCCAGTGTGAATTGAGAAACAACCAATACTTCGCCGTTAGCTTGGCTAACATTTAAGTTCATCTTTCCTTCGCTATCACTGAAAATACGGTAACCTAATACCTTTTCACATAAACGAATTGCTTTTTGTTCGTCATCACCTTGCTCAACACCGAGTAAAATTAGTAAACCCTGGTTAATCTGCCCAACAATATTATTCTCTACTGTAACACTAGCTTGTTTAACTCGTTGGATTAAGGCGATCATAAATTAATTACTCCGATAATGGCTGGTTATCAACGCCATGCTTTTTTTGTTGGTTATAGTCAGTTAAAGTTGCAGCAAATTCAGTACCGAACAACACAATACACCAAGAAAAATAAACCCAAACTAACATAATGGGGATGGATGATACAACACCGTAAATAAGTTGATATGTTGGAAATGAAGTAACATATAGCGAAAAAGCACGTTTGCCTAATTCAAATAATATTGCAGCGACAAGCGCACCAATAAGTGATTCTTTTAATGGCACAGGTTCGGTCGGAATAATACTATAAAGTAACCAAAATCCGATCACCGAAATTATAAATGGCAGCATGTTGAGTAAAATAGTATTTGTTGCTGCTGTTGAAAACCATTTTAGTGAAAATATGTAAGAGCTGACAGCTATGCTAGAGCCCACTAAGATGGGTCCCAACGTTAAGATGGTCCAGTATATAGCTAGATTGTACATAAAAGAACGTTTTCGTTTAGTTTTCCAAATACGATTAAGTGTTGTATTAATGGAATTGATGAGCAGTAGAGATGTAACAATCAATCCAATTATGCCAACAAAGGTCATTTTTTTCGTATTAGTGATGAACTGCTCTAGGTAGCTTTGGATGGTATCACTAGCGGTAGGAACAAGGTTATTATAAATTAGTTGTTTTAATGATTGGCTAGCATCATCAAACATCGGGAAAGCGGACAGTAATGAAAATATAACGGTAATAAGGGGAACTAGTGCAAGTATCGTAGTATAAGCAAGCCCAGCAGAATAGGTTGTTAGGCGATCGTTATTGATCCTAACCCATAACATTTGGGTAAATAGCTGTATTTTATTAAGTAGTTTCATCGTTTTTTTCTAGTTAGAAATAACACAATTATTAATCCCATTATTATTTAATGAGTTTAATACGCTATTTGCTTCTTTTTTACTCGTATATGGTCCTACGGTGACACGATATAACTGACCTGAAGAAATGTTGCTACTAATGCCTGTCATCGCAAGCTTGGCTTTGAGTGTGTCGGCATTAGATTTATCCTTGAATGCTCCACATTGTAATAGCCATTTATTGTTAATAGTTGGCGCTGTTTGTGATGCTACGTTCGAAGTCTGATTTTGTATTGTATTTCCTGGTGAGGAAGGGGTAGCGATACGTGCATTATTAATAAAACTATCTAATATTTTTTGTCTTTCATTAGCAATAGAGCTTGATGCTAAGCCAGAACTAGCATTAGGCGCTTCTAATTCTTTTAGATATGTCCAGCGCTCTTGTGGTTGCTCTGGTAAAGTCATCACGGGCGGTTGCGTTTTTGCTTTTGGTCGTTCAATAGCTTTTTTAGGAGAATTATTTGCAATAAGATAAAGGATAGCGGAAAATAGAATAATGATAATAATAGCCAAGAACATCATCAAATTAGGCTTATTTTTTTGCTTGTTTTTTTTGGGTTGGCTCTTTTTTCTTACATAATCGCGCTGAACCACAATAAACTCTCTTCTATTATTTTATTAATATTGCGTGAATGATTAGTATACAAATAAAAAAAGTGGCTTACACCACTTTTTGTTATTTTTCTTTAACTATGATAGTTAACAGATAAATATATTATGCTAATGCTTTAATTTGTTTAATTAAATTTGCTTTATGACGTGCCGCTTTGTTTTTGTGAATTAAGCCACGAGACGCTTGACGGTCAACAACTGCTTGCATGTCTTTGAATGCTACTTCAGCTGTTTGTTTATCACCAGCTGCAACAGCTGCGTAAACTTTTTTAATATAAGTACGCATCATTGAACGGTTACTAGCATTATGTTTACGGCGTTTTTCGGATTGAACCGCACGTTTCTTAGCTGATTTGATATTAGCCAAAGTCAACTCCCAAGTTTGTATAAAAATTACATATTAATTAAGGTGGCAAAATATGCCTGATTTTATCCATTTTGTCAATGCCGTTGCACAAAAAAAATATAATTGGTAATTTTTTGTTTATAATAAATGTTTATTATTTGTTCATTAAAGTCTATAACCTAAAAAGAAATTTTATGTTAGAATAAAAAGAGTTTTATTTTTATTATATTTTATAAGAGGAAATCTCATGTCTATTATTAGAATGCAAGATCTTGATCTAAAAGGAAAACGCTTATTTATTCGCTCAGATCTTAATGTGCCGGTTAAAAATGGTAAGGTAACTTCAGATGCGCGTATTAAAGCATCACTACCTACTATTGAAGATGCCATTAAAAAAGGTGCTAAAGTAATGGTTACCTCTCATATTGGTCGTCCAACAGAAGGCGAATATAACCCAGAATTTTCTTTACAACCTGTTGTTGATTATTTAAAAGAACATGTGTCATTCCCTGTCCGTTTAGTCAAAGACTACCTTGATGGCGTTGATGTAAAAGAAGGCGAATTAGTCGTTCTAGAAAATGTTCGTTTCAATGTAGGTGAAGGTAAAGATGACGAAACTTTATCTAAAAAATATGCAGCGCTTTGTGATATCTATGTAATGGATGCATTTGGCACGGCTCACCGTGCCCAAGCCTCAACTCATGGTGCAGGTAAATTTGCGCCAGTTGCTTGTGCTGGTCCATTATTAGCCGCTGAACTTGATGCTTTAGGTAAAGCACTTGATAATCCAGCAAGACCAATGGTTGCAATTGTTGCTGGATCAAAAGTATCAACTAAGTTAACTGTACTTGATTCATTATCAAAAATTGCCGATCAAATTATTGTTGGTGGCGGTATCGCAAATACATTTATTGCAGCTGAAGGTTATGATGTTGGTAAATCACTTTATGAAGCCGATTTAATTCCTGAAGCGAAAAAATTAATGGCAAATTGTGAAATTCCAGTACCTACTGATGTCCGAGTTGCAACAGAGTTTAGTGAGACTGCAACTGCCACTGAAAAATCAGTAAAAGACGTTAAAGAAAACGAACAAATTCTTGATTTAGGCGATAAATCAGCTGAAGTATTAGCAGATATTATCAAGAACGCTAAAACCATTTTATGGAATGGTCCAGTGGGTGTTTTTGAATTCCCAAATTTCCGCCGTGGCACTGAAATTGTTGCGAAAGCAATTGCAGATAGCGAAGGTTTCTCAATTGCTGGTGGTGGTGATACTTTAGCCGCAATTGATTTATTTGGCATTGAAGATAAAATTTCTTATATTTCAACCGGTGGTGGTGCTTTCCTTGAGTTTGTTGAAGGTAAAAAACTTCCTGCTGTTGCAATGCTAGAAGCTAGAGCAAAAGCATAATATAGGTTCAGTGAAAAGGATGAGATAGTTACTCATCCTTTACTTTTTATATAAATAAATTTATAGGTAATAAAATGGCTACAAAGATTTCTGATGTTGTTAAACCTGGTGTTGTAACTGGTGACGATGTTCAAAAAGTTTTTCAAGTTGCACGTGAAAATAATTTTGCATTACCCGCTGTAAACTGTGTTGATACTAATACCATCAATGCAGTAATTGAAACAGCCGCTAAAGTTGGCTCACCTGTTATTGTACAGTTTTCTAATGGTGGTGCTCAGTTTATCGCCGGTAAAGGGTTAAAACTGGAAGGGCAAGAGTGCGCTGTTTTAGGAGCGATCTCTGGTGCCAAACATGTTCATCTTATGGCTGAAAAATATGGTGTGCCGGTTATTGTCCACACTGATCATTGTGCTAAAAAATTACTTCCATGGGTTGATGGATTACTTGATGCAGGTGAAACACATTTTGCTAAAACAGGTAAACCATTATTTTCATCTCATATGATAGATCTTTCAGAAGAGTCATTAAAAGATAATATTGATATTTGTTGTCAATACCTTGCTCGTATGTCAGCAATGAAAATGACTTTAGAGTTAGAATTAGGTTGTACTGGTGGTGAAGAAGATGGCGTTGATAATAGCCATATGGATAGTTCAGCACTCTATACTCAACCAGAAGATGTGGCTTATGCTTACGAACGTTTAAGTGCAATTAGCCCTCGTTTTACTATTGCCGCGTCATTTGGTAATGTACATGGTGTTTATAAGCCAGGTAATGTGAAATTAACGCCAAAAATTTTAGATAATTCACAAAAATATGTATCAGAGAAGTTTAACTTACCTGAAAAATCATTAAACTTTGTGTTCCATGGCGGATCTGGTTCTACACCAGAAGAAATTGCTGAAGCAGTGAGTTATGGTGTCATTAAAATGAATATTGATACAGATACTCAATGGGCTAACTGGGCAGGTGTGTTGAATTACTACAAAGCCAATGAAGCTTACTTACAAGGGCAATTAGGTAATCCTGAAGGTGCTGATGCGCCAAATAAAAAATACTACGACCCTCGCGTATGGTTACGTAAAGGTCAAGACTCTTTAGTTGCTCGTTTAGAGCTTGCGTTTAAAGAGCTTAACGCAGTTAACGTACTTTAAATTTATTGTTATTTCATTTAGTTGTAACTTAAAAGCAAGGTGTTTACCTTGCTTTGGTTATTTCTTTTTAAATAAATCTTGTAATTTTATCCGAGTTGTAGGATAATTTTGCCCTCATTTAACTTAGGGGAGCTGTCTATTTATTAATAGTTATTATTAATAGAGGCGTTTGCACCCGAGCACAGGAAACTAAAAATGGCAAAAAAAGTACAAGCTTACATCAAGTTGCAAGTTGCAGCTGGTGCAGCAAATCCTAGTCCGCCAGTTGGTCCAGCACTTGGTCAACATGGTGTTAATATCATGGAATTCTGTAAAGCATTTAATGCAAAAACAGAAAGCATGGAAAAAGGGTTACCAATTCCAGTTGTAATTACGGTATATTCTGACCGCTCATTTACTTTTGTAACCAAAACACCTCCAGCAGCTGTTTTATTGAAGAAAGCGGCTAAAATCAAGTCAGGTTCTGGCGAACCTAACAAGAAGAAAGTAGGTAAAGTAACGAGCGCGCAAATTCGCGAAATCGCAGAATTAAAAGCAGCTGATATGAATGGTGCTACTATTGAATCGATGATGAGTTCTATTGAAGGAACTGCACGTTCAATGGGCTTGGAAGTGGAGGGTTAATCAATGGCTAAATTATCTAAGAAAGCTAAACTTATCCGCGAAAAAGTGAACGCAACTAAACAATATGACATTAACGAAGCTATTGCCTTATTAAAAGAACTAGCTACTGCTAAATTTACAGAAAGTGTTGACGTGGCTGTAAATTTAGGTATCGATTCACGTAAATCAGACCAAAATGTTCGTGGTGCAATTGTGCTTCCACATGGCACAGGACGTAGTGTACGCGTTGCTGTATTTACTCAAGGAGCAAATGCAGAAGCAGCGAAAGAAGCTGGTGCTGAATTAGTCGGTATGGATGATCTAGCTGATCAAATCAAAAAAGGTGAAATGGACTTTGATGTTGTTATTGCATCGCCTGACGCTATGCGTGTAGTTGGTCAATTAGGTCAAATTTTAGGACCTCGTGGTTTAATGCCAAACCCTAAAGTTGGTACTGTAACCCCTAACGTTGCTGAAGCGGTAAAAAATGCTAAGGCTGGTCAGATTCGTTACCGTAATGATAAAAATGGTATTATCCATACAACTATCGGTAAAGCTGATTTTGATGCAGATAAGCTTAAAGAAAATTTAGAGGCATTACTTGTTGCTTTAAAACGTGCAAAACCAGCATCTTCGAAAGGTGTATTTATTAAAAAAGTTAGCCTTTCTACTACAATGGGTGCAGGTGTTGCAATTGATCAAGCAACATTAAATGCAAGTGTTTAATTAATTTAATAATTAAACAAAAAGATCGGTTGGTGTCTGGCCTTAACCAGACCCCGTCCAAGACCGTAGGTGTAGTTGAGTTTTGACTACTTAATTTTCCTACGTAGACGGTGACAGAGCCTGATAAGATATAATAGAGGGATTCTGCTCATCGTGGTTGTGCTAGCTACATATTGTAGTTAGTTAAAATAAGTCTAGGCTTTGCCTAGTATAATCCAGGAGCAATACCAATGGCACTAAATCTTCAAAATAAACAAGAAATTGTTGCTGAAGTTAATGAAATCGCCAAAGGTGCGCTATCTGCAGTTGTTGCTGATTCTCGTGGCGTAACTGTAGAAAAAATGACTGCATTACGTAAATCTGCTCGCGAAGCGGGTGTTTATATGCGTGTTGTTCGTAATACGCTATTACGCCGTGTTGTTGAGGGCACTCAATACGAGTGTTTGAAAGATACGTTTGTTGGTCCAACTCTAATTGCATTTTCAAGTGAGCACCCAGGTGCTGCAGCGCGTATTTTTAAGGCGTTTGCAAAGGAAAATGATAAATTTGAGATAAAAGCCGCAGCCTTTGAAGGTGAGTTAATTACTGCAGCGAACATTGATCGCTTAGCAACATTACCTACTTATGAAGAAGCATTAGCTCGCTTGATGTCAACCATGAAAGAAGCCGCAGCTGGCAAATTGGTTCGCACTCTTGCAGCGGTTCGCGATCAAAAAGAAGCAGCTTAATTAGCAGCTTGATTGTGAATTTTATTAATTAAAAAAATGTAAATTTAGGAAACTATATTATGTCTATCACTAAAGAACAAATTTTAGATGCAGTTGCTGAAATGTCTGTTATGGACGTTGTTGAACTTGTATCGATGATGGAAGAAAAATTTGGTGTTTCTGCAGCAGCAGCTGTAGCTGTAGCCGCAGCGGGTCCTGCTGAAGCAGCAGAAGAAAAAACTGAATTTGATGTAATCTTAAAAGATGTTGGCGCTAACAAAGTTGCTGTTATCAAAGCAGTTCGTGGTGCAACTGGTTTAGGCTTAAAAGAAGCTAAAGATCTTGTTGAATCAGCTCCAGCAACTGTTAAAGAAGCTGTTAGTAAAGCTGATGCCGATGAGCTTAAAAAGGCACTTGAAGAATCTGGTGCGGTTGTCGAACTTAAATAAGTTTATCGATAACACAGCAAATGGCTGGGGGTTTTATACCTCCAGCCTTTTTGCGCTATAATAAGTTAAAGAATTTTATTTGAAGATTATCAATAAAAGTAATAAAGAAATAGTATATTTATTAAGCCTAATCAATTGATATTTATAGATATTTTCGATGAGGTGTCAGGTGCCATCAGTTAGCGATAGTAATCCTGATGAATATTTAATCATGCTAGAATAGCAGATAAGCAAGTTGAGGAACTAATGGTTTACTCTTATACCGAGAAAAAGCGAATTCGTAAGAATTTTGGTAAGCGTCCACAAGTCTTGGATATACCGTATCTTCTTTCTATTCAACTTGATTCGTTCCAGAAATTTATTGAGCAAGATCCAGAAGGCCAATATGGCTTAGAAGCCGCATTTCGTTCAATATTTCCGATAAAAAGTTATAGCGGTAACGCTGAGTTGCAATACGTGAGCTTTAAGATGGGCGAACCTGTGTTTGATGTTAAAGAATGTCAAATTAGAGGGATCACTTACTCAGCACCGTTGCGTGTAAAATTACGTTTAGTGATTTATGATAAAGATGCGCCAGAAGGAACAGTTAAAGATATTAAAGAGCAAGACGTCTACATGGGCGAAATTCCTTTGATGACGGACAATGGTACATTTGTGATCAACGGCACCGAGCGTGTAATCGTATCGCAATTGCATCGTAGTCCTGGTGTGTTCTTTGATAGTGATAAAGGTAAAACACACTCTTCTGGTAAAGTTCTATACAATGCTCGGATTATTCCTTATCGTGGCTCTTGGCTTGATTTTGAATTTGATCCAAAAGATAATCTTTTCGCTCGTATTGACCGTCGCCGTAAGCTTCCAGCAACAATTATTTTACGTGCGTTAGGTTTTGAAACAGAAGAAATTTTAGATATTTTCTTTGAGAAAACCATTTTTGAAGTTGGTAAATCTAAGTTAAAAATGGATCTTGTTCCAGAGCGTTTACGGGGCGACACAGCACTATTTGATATTGAATCAAAAGGTAAAATTTATGTTGAAAAAGGTCGTCGTATTACTGCTCGTCACATTCGTGAGTTAGAAAAAGATAATGTTAGTAAAATTGATGTACCTGTTGAATATATCGTTAATAAAGTTCTTGCTAAAAATTATGTTGATGAAGCAACGGGCGAGGTAATTGCTTTTGCTAATACTCCAATTTCGCTAGAGTTATTACTTCAATTAACCAATGCGGGATATAAAAGAATAGAAACCTTGTTCACTAATGATTTAGATCATGGTGCATTTATTTCTGAAACATTAAATGTTGATTCAACGCGTGACCGATTAGGTGCGTTAGTTGAAATTTATCGCATGATGCGCCCAGGTGAGCCGCCAACAAAAGAAGCAGCTGAAGCATTATTTGATAATTTATTCTTCTCTGACGAGCGCTATGATTTATCTGCTGTTGGTCGTATGAAGTTTAATCGTTCTTTAGGTCGTGATGACATTGAAGGCGAAAGCGTTTTAACGAAAGATGATATCGTTGACGTGATGAAAAAATTGATTGCTATTCGAAATGGTCACGGTGAAGTTGATGATATTGACCATTTAGGCAATCGTCGTATTCGTAGCGTTGGTGAAATGGCAGAAAACCAATTCCGTATTGGTTTAGTTCGTGTTGAGCGAGCAGTGAAAGAGCGCTTATCTCTAGGTGATCTCGATTCGCTCATGCCACAAGATATGATTAATGCGAAACCAATTTCAGCTGCGATTCGTGAATTTTTTGGCTCTAGTCAGCTATCGCAGTTTATGGATCAAAATAACCCATTATCTGAAATTACGCACAAACGCCGAATATCTGCATTAGGTCCAGGTGGTTTAACTCGTGAACGAGCAGGGTTTGAAGTGCGTGACGTGCATCCAACGCATTATGGTCGTGTTTGCCCGATTGAAACACCGGAAGGTCCAAATATCGGTTTGATTAATTCATTAGCGGTTTATGCGCGGACTAATGAGTATGGTTTCTTAGAAACGCCGTATCGTCGAGTTATTGATGGCATCGTAACTGATGAAATTAATTATCTATCAGCGATTGATGAAAGTGAATTTGTGATTGCTCAGGCAAACTCAAACCTTGATGAAGATGGTCGCTTTAAAGAAGATTTAGTGACATGTCGTTTAAATGGTGAATCAGGTTTATATAGTCCTGAACAAGTTCATTATATGGACGTATCAACTCAACAAATCGTATCAGTTGGTGCCTCATTAATTCCATTCCTTGAGCATGACGATGCGAACCGTGCCTTAATGGGTGCGAACATGCAACGTCAAGCAGTACCTACGTTAAAAGCGGAAAAACCGTTTGTTGGAACTGGTATGGAACGTGCTGTAGCGGTTGACTCTGGTGTAACAGCAGTGGCTCGCCGTGGTGGTACAGTGCAATATGTAGACGCATCACGTATTGTCGTTAATGTTAACGCTGATGAGATATACGCTGGTGAAACAGGTATTGATATTTATAACTTAACTAAATATACCCGTTCTAACCAAAATACTTGTATTAATCAAATTCCATGTGTGGAATTAGGTGAGAAAGTTGAACGTGGCGATGTACTTGCCGATGGTCCATCTACTGACTTAGGTGAATTAGCATTAGGTCAAAACATGCGTGTGGCATTTATGCCATGGAATGGTTATAACTTTGAGGATTCTATTTTAGTCTCTGAAAAAGTAGTGCAAGATGATCGTTTCACCTCTATTCATATTCAAGAATTATCTTGTGTCTCTCGAGATACAAAGTTAGGTGCAGAAGAAATTACTGCTGATATTCCAAATGTGGGTGAAGCTGCATTATCTAAACTTGATGAGTCAGGTATTGTTTATATTGGTGCTGAAGTCCAAGGTGGCGATATTCTGGTTGGTAAAGTAACGCCTAAAGGTGAAACACAATTAACCCCAGAAGAAAAATTACTGCGTGCCATATTCGGCGAAAAAGCATCTGATGTTAAAGATACTTCGTTGCGTGTGCCAAATGGTGTTTCAGGTACAGTTATTGATGTTCAAGTGTTTACTCGTGATGGTGTACAAAAAGATAAACGTGCACTTGAAATTGAAGAAATGCAACTTAAACAAGCAAGAAAAGACTTGACTGAAGAGCTTAAAATCTTAGAAGCTGCACTATTTGCTCGTATTCGTGATGTGCTTATTTCTGGTGGCATCAAAGCAGATAAATTGGATGCTTTACCTCGTGAAAAATGGCTGACAATCGGTATAGCTAACGAAGATAAGCAAGCTCAATTAGAACAACTTGCTGAGCAACATGAAGAAATCAAAGCTGAATTTAATAAAAAGCTAGAAGCTAAACGCATGAAGATCACTCAAGGCGATGATTTACAGCCAGGAGTGCTTAAAATTGTTAAAGTTTACTTGGCGGTTAAACGTCAAATTCAGCCTGGTGATAAGATGGCGGGTCGTCATGGTAACAAAGGGGTTATCTCTAAAATTAATCCAATTGAAGACATGCCATATGATGACCAGGGTCGCCCAGTTGATATTGTATTAAATCCATTAGGTGTTCCATCTCGTATGAATATCGGACAAATACTAGAAACTCACTTGGGTATGGCCGCTAAAGGCATTGGTCAGAAGATCGACACTATGCTAAAAGAGCAGCAAGAATTAGCTAAATTACGTGAATTTATCCAAAAAGCGTACGATCTTGGTTTAGGCGCTGCACAAAAAGTGAATGTGGACGAATTTACGGATCAAGAAGTTATGACGCTTGCGCAAAACTTACGTAATGGTATGCCACTTGCAACACCTGTGTTTGATGGTGCTAAAGAGCAAGAAATTAAAGCACTACTTGATTTAGGCGATTTACCAACATCTGGTCAAATTACCTTATACGATGGGCGTACAGGTGAGCAGTTTGAACGTCCGGTAACTGTAGGTTACATGTATATGCTGAAATTGAATCACTTAGTTGATGACAAAATGCATGCTCGTTCTACTGGTTCATATAGTTTAGTTACTCAGCAACCATTAGGTGGTAAAGCTCAATTTGGTGGTCAACGTTTTGGTGAGATGGAAGTATGGGCACTTGAAGCATATGGTGCAGCTTATACCTTACAAGAAATGTTAACTGTCAAATCAGATGACGTAAACGGTCGTACGAAGATGTATAAAAATATTGTAGATGGCGATCATCGTATGGAGCCTGCGATCCCTGAATCATTTAATGTACTATTAAAAGAGATTCGTTCGCTAGGTATCAATATCGAGTTAGATGAAGAGTAATTTTGCTAACTTAAATGATTTCTATTTATAGGGATAACTTATTAGCAATAATAAGTTATCTAATTGGTTTAACTCCATAGGAGTCAATTGTGAAAGACTTACTAAAGTTTCTAAAAGCACAAACAAAAACAGAAGATTTTGATGCTATTAAGATAGGCCTAGCCTCTCCTGATATGATTCGCTCATGGTCTTTTGGTGAAGTTAAAAAGCCTGAAACAATCAACTACCGTACGTTCAAACCAGAACGTGATGGATTGTTTTGCGCACGTATTTTTGGACCAGTAAAAGATTATGAATGTTTATGTGGAAAATATAAACGTTTAAAACACCGTGGTGTAATTTGTGAAAAATGTGGTGTGGAAGTGACTCAAGCTAAAGTGCGCCGTGAGCGCATGGGGCATATTGAGCTTGCATCACCAACTGCGCATATTTGGTTTTTAAAATCATTACCATCTCGTATCGGTTTATTACTTGATATGCCACTACGTGATATTGAGCGTGTACTGTATTTTGAATCATTTATGGTTCTTGATGGTGGCATGACAAATCTTGACCGTGGGCAAATTTTAACGGAAGAACAATATTTAGATGCGTTAGAAGAGTTCGGTGATGAATTTGATGCGCGCATGGGTGCAGAAGCGATTCAAGAATTATTACGTAATATTGATGTGCAAGCAGAATGTGAAGCGTTACGTGATGAACTTGCTACCACTAATTCTGAAACTAAACGTAAAAAACTGACGAAACGTATTAAAATTATTGAAGCATTTATTCAATCAGAAAATAAACCTGAATGGATGATTCTAAACGTATTACCAGTGTTACCACCAGATTTGCGTCCATTGGTACCACTTGACGGTGGACGTTTTGCAACGTCAGATTTAAATGATCTTTACCGTCGAGTTATTAACCGTAATAATCGTTTAAAACGCCTATTAGATTTAGCCGCACCAGATATTATTGTACGTAACGAAAAACGGATGTTACAAGAATCAGTCGACGCATTATTAGATAATGGTCGTCGTGGTCGTGCTATTACCGGTTCAAATAAACGTCCACTGAAGTCTCTTGCTGATATGATTAAAGGTAAGCAAGGTCGTTTCCGTCAAAACTTGTTAGGTAAGCGTGTTGACTATTCTGGTCGTTCGGTTATTACTGTAGGTCCTTACTTACATTTGCATCAATGTGGCTTACCGAAAAAAATGGCACTTGAATTATTCAAACCATTTATTTACGGAAAATTAGAGCGTCGCGGTTATGCAACAACCATTAAAGCAGCGAAGAAAATGGTTGAACGTGAAGATGCAGTTGTTTGGGATATTTTAGATGAAGTTATCCGAGAACACCCAGTATTACTAAACCGTGCACCTACATTACATAGATTAGGTATTCAAGCATTTGAACCGATTCTAATTGAAGGTAAAGCGATTCAATTACATCCATTAGTCTGTGCGGCATTTAATGCGGACTTCGATGGTGACCAAATGGCGGTTCACGTTCCATTAACGTTAGAAGCACAATTAGAAGCTCGTGCGTTAATGATGTCAACTAACAATATTCTTTCGCCAGCAAGTGGTGAGCCTATTATTGTTCCTTCTCAGGACGTGGTTTTAGGTCTTTACTATATGACTCGTGATAAAGTCAATGCTAAAGGCGAAGGGATGATTTTAACAGGGCCTAAAGAAGCTGAAAAACTATATCGTTTAGGTTTAGTTGAATTGCACGCTAAAGTTAAAGTTCGTATTACTGAAAGCCAACATAATAGTGTGGGTGAGTGGGAAGATACTACCTCGGTTGTTGATACAACTGTTGGTCGTGCGATCTTATGGTTAATTATGCCAAAAGGAATGAGCTTCTCTGTTATCAATCAACCACTTGGTAAAAAAGCAATCTCTAAAATTTTAAATATCTGTTATCGCCAATTAGGCATGAAAGATACAGTTATTTTAGCTGACCAAATTATGTACACAGGGTTTGCCTATGCTGCGCGTTCTGGTGTATCGGTTGGTATTGATGATATGGAAATTCCAGCGAAGAAATCACAAATCATCAATGAGGCTGAAATTGAAGTTGCTGAGATTCAAGAACAGTTCCAATCAGGTTTAGTAACGGCAGGTGAACGTTATAACAAAGTTATTGATATCTGGGCAGCAGCCAATGAACGTGTTGCTAAAGCCATGATGGATAACTTATCAACTGAAAAAGTGATTAACCGTAAAGGTGAAGAAGAAGTTCAGTCTTCTTTCAATAGTATTTATATGATGGCCGACTCTGGTGCGCGTGGTTCTGCTGCACAGATTCGTCAGCTTGCTGGTATGCGTGGTTTGATGGCAAAACCAGATGGCTCGATTATTGAAACACCAATTACAGCAAATTTCCGTGAAGGGCTAAACGTACTTCAGTACTTTATTTCGACCCATGGTGCGCGTAAAGGTCTTGCCGATACCGCATTAAAAACAGCGAACTCAGGTTATTTAACGCGCCGTTTAGTTGATGTTGCACAAGACTTAGTGGTTATCGAAGATGACTGTGGCACTTTAGAAGGTGTGGTGATGACGCCAGTTATCGAAGGTGGCGATGTTAAAGAGCCACTTCGTGAACGTGTTTTAGGTCGTGTTACTGCTGAAGATGTGTTAAAACCAGGCAGTGCAGATATCTTAATTCCGCGCAACACGTTACTTGATGAAAGTAAATGTGACTTACTTGAAGCTGAATCTGTAGATAGTGTTAAAGTCCGTTCTGTTGTTTCATGTGATACTGACTTTGGTGTTTGTGCAAAATGCTATGGTCGTGATTTAGCCCGTGGTCACTTGGTCAATAAAGGTGAAGCAATCGGTGTTATTGCTGCACAATCAATCGGTGAACCAGGTACACAGTTAACCATGCGTACGTTCCATATCGGTGGTGCGGCATCGCGAGCAGCGGCGGAATCAAGTGTCCAAGTTAAAAACAAAGGTAGTATTAAATTAACTAATGCTAAATTTGTAACTAACCCAGACAAGAAATTGGTTATTACTTCGCGTAATGCCGAGCTAACCATTATTGATGATTTAGGTCGAATGAAAGAAACTTATAAAGTTCCTTATGGTTCGATTTTAAGCAAAGGTAATGGCGAGGCAGTTGACGCAGGTGAAACTGTTGCTAACTGGGATCCACATACAATGCCTGTTATCTCTGAGACTAAAGGGTATATTCGTTTTGTGGATATGATTGATGGTCAAACTATTACTCGTCAAACTGACGAATTAACAGGTTTATCATCTATTGCGATATTAGATGTAGCTGAACGTACTGGTGTAGGTAAAGATCTGCGCCCAGCAATTAAAATTGTTGATGCTAAAGGTGATGATATCTATTTGGCTGGTACAGAAATGCTTGCTCAATATTTCTTACCAGGTAAAGCATTAGTCCAGTTGGAAGATGGTGCTGAAATTAATATTGGTGACACACTTGCTCGTATTCCTCAAGCATCTGTTGGTACCAAAGATATTACCGGTGGTTTACCACGCGTTGCTGATTTATTTGAAGCACGTAAACCAAAAGAGTCTGCTATCTTGGCTGAAATTGATGGTATTATTTCATTTGGTAAAGAAACAAAAGGTAAACGTCGCTTAATTATCACGCCATTGGATGGTAGTGAACCATACGAAGAGATGATTCCAAAATGGCGTCAACTTAACGTGTTTGAAGGTGAACAAGTTGGGCGTGGTGATGTGATTTCGGATGGTCCTGAATCAGCGCATGATATTCTGCGTTTACGTGGTGTTAATGCGGTGACACGTTATATTGTTAACGAAGTTCAAGAAGTTTATCGTCTGCAAGGTGTAAAAATCAATGATAAACATATTGAAGTTATCGTACGACAAATGTTACGTAAGGCAACAGTTATTCATCCAGGTGGTTCTCGTCTGCTTGAAGGTGAACAGCTTGAAGTTTCTCGCTTGAAGATTATTAATCGTGAACTTGAAGCACAAGGCAAAGAGCCGATTGTTTACTTGCATGACTTGCTTGGTATTACTAAAGCATCATTGACGACTGAATCGTTTATTTCTGCTGCTTCGTTCCAAGAAACGACTCGTGTATTAACTGAAGCTGCAGTGGCTGGTAAGAATGATGAACTGCGTGGCTTAAAAGAAAACGTTATTGTTGGTCGATTAATTCCAGCAGGTACTGGTTATGCTTACCATAAAGAACGTTTACGTAAACGCGCAATGCCATCAGCCGATGAGGCTCCAACAACCATTTCAGCAGAAGAAGCAACAGCTAACTTAGCTGAATTGTTAAATTCTGCCGAAGAGAATCAATAATTTTTTGAACTCAATTTACAAATAGCACGCATGGCGTGCTATTTTTTTATATGATGTCTAATTTAGAAATGTAAAAAGGAGATAGGGATGTATATTGTAATGAACCGTTTTAAAATTAAACGAGGTAGTGAAGATGCTTTTATTGAAATATGGCGCAACCGCGATAGCCATTTGAAAGAAATGAAAGGGTTTAATCGTTTTTACTTTTTACAAGGAAAAACAGAAGAAGATTACACATTATTTTCTTCATTTGTTGAGTGGGATTCAAAAGATGATTTTGATGCTTGGGTAAACTCACCACATTTCAAGCATACACACCGCAACACAGATAATAGACCAAATAATAAAGATATTTATTTCGACTCAGCACAACTAGAATGTTTTGAAGTTATTTTATAAATCAAAAAACAGTTATAGTCGCCAGTAATAATAACGATAGAGTCTTATGATAAGCAGAAAGCTTTATGAGCAATGACAAATAAGGGTGGAATCTGTTGTTGTCATTATTTTCATTCTACAGGCGTTGCAAGCCAACATTCTAGCTACAGATAATGCTATTTACACAGAACGTTACACATTAAAAAGGTGTAATAATAGACTAAAAACGCTTCAGAAAAACCATTGATTTTATTGAATTTTTTATTTTTAAGCAAGTAAGGTTTCAACTTGCTTGCGTTATGAAATTTCAGATTTACCTTTCTTCAGTGTCTAACAAACAAATCTTATTATATTTTTTATGATCTAGTTCACAAAATTGAATATCAAGATTCGCAAATGATCCACCATATAAAATAGCAATCCCTTTTGATTATTATGTTTAACTAACTTTGTAACAAATTTCCTCTTTCTGAAGGAAAAACTCTCTATCCACATTCAAACACGTTTGTTTTACGCTTAATCCATCCAATCTAAAATAACAATAAGAGAAATGTATTAGCTATGACCCAAATCAAATTTAGAATGTTTGAAGACAATCTTGAACCAGAGCTAGTTACCCAACAAACCATTAACATTATCAACAGTTGGTTAGTGCAGCATCAAATTATACAAAATGATGTTCAAAAAGCGATGTTATTTTCACATGTAAAAGCGATGGTTGAAAGGGCTAAAACATTAGAAAAACTACCTGAAATCGATCCTGCATTGTTTGATGAACTTTCAGAAGAATCATTAGAGCTGGCACGAAAGACGGTAGCGTTATTTGATAATTTACCAATAGAAGAAGCGTATTTATTGGCAGTTCATTATGAAGTTGCTAAAGCAAATTAAACGATTACTAAACAACTAAAAAACAATAATTAATAGGAGAAATGTTATGGCAGAGGTGGTCATTGTTATCGGCGATAGAATGGGAAAAGGGCAAAAAATTGCCACGGGAATTGATTCAGTAGCAGGTTGCCGTGCAATTGTTATTCCTGGTATGGCTGCAGATATGAAATTAGGTGATGTAATGAATAAGGAAAATGCCGATTTAGGGCTTTCTTTCTGCGGTAGTGGTGGGGCAGGTGCTATTACGGCACAAAATAAATATGGTTACCCACAGCGTCATGGTATGCGTTCAATTGAAGAAGGTGAAACAGCTATCAATGAAGGATGTAAAGTCCTTGGTTTTGGGTTTATGGATACGGAAGAATTAGGACTGCGTATTGCAAAAGCATTTCTGAAAAAATACCCACGTTCATAAGCGAAAAATGAATATGAAAAAACAAGAACAGATACTTGTGAGAGTAAAAGGCCATGGAGATTCTAAGCAACGAACATTTTCTAATGCTTTAAGTCAGGTTCAGAAAGAAGTATTGAAAAATACTAATAACATTCTGTTGCGTATAGAGCCGATTGATATTCAAGTGGTATCAGCAATAGAAAAGATAGTAATGGAACGTTTTTTATTTATTTTTTTACCAAGAAAAAAGACATTTTATGAAATCACCCTTGATGTATCTGTTAATGTAACTTTTATTGATTTAAATGATATTGAATTTACTTCTAAATAACATAACGTAAAAGGAAAGTTATGGAAATTTTAATTATTGCATTTAAGTCTATTATTATCGGTGGACTTTGTGGTTTTGGAGTTGGTGTTGGGGCTGCTCGAATGTTTCATGCGCCAACGTATCAAGGCATGGGGGCATTTCGTACATTGGGGGAGCTTAACTCATGCGAAGGCGATCCTACGGCGCACTTTTCATTTGGTTTAGGATTCTTTTTTAATGCATGGGCATCATCAGTTGCAGCAGGCTCTTTTACTCAAGATGTCGATCATAGAATCATTCCCAATTGGGGCGCTTCTTTATTGATGATAAAAAATCGTAATCTTGACGAAACCTTACACGATCCTAAAAAAATGGCTTTTGCCTGTGCATTTGTTGGTATGGTTGTTGTGTTGTTTTTAAATACGACAACATCTGTCATTCCCGATTCGCTAAAAATTACTGCAACTAAAGTTCTGGTTCCTGCTGCAAACTTGCTAGTTGCAACTGTTATGCCAGTTATTTTCTGGTTAGCCGCATTAGATGCTGGGCGCCGTAGTGGTTTTTGGGGAACATTGTTTGGAGGGCTTGCGCAGTTAATTATGGGGAATGCTGTACCTGGGCTGGTATTAGGGATATTGATTGGGAAAGGTGTTGATGATAGTGGCTGGAATCGTGTGATGAAAATCATGCTGGTGTCTGTCATTATTCTATTTGTTATGAGTGGGTATTTTCGTGGTTTTGATATGAAGATGATAAATTCATTTAGAGACGGTTTATCTTATTGGTTTAAATAATACAGGGAACATGTTATGAACACACAAACAACGATCAATAAAAGTTTTTGGTATGCTGATTGGTCATTCCCTATTATCTGTGGATTATTGTCTGCTGGTATTTTTGCTGGAACGCATACTTTCTATGTATATGGTATTGGTGCCTTTAACGAAATTGCTTTCGTTGCCATGCTTAAATCAGGAATGACTACGGGGGATTATGGTGCAGTTGCGGCTTTTGGGGCTAGCTTTTTATTTGCTCGAGTTATTGAAGGCTCATTAGTGGGTATATTGGATATCGGTGGCGCATTGCAAACCGGTATTGGGCTTGGTATACCAGCATTATTGCTAGCGGGAGGTTATACATTACCTGTTGAAAATTTCTTTGTTGCATTAATAACGGGGTTGGTTTTGGGGATCCTAACGGGTTTAATCATTATTCTGATCCGTAAATTTACGGTTAATGGTGGTTCTGGTTCAACATTTGGTGCCGATGTTATGATGGGTGCGGGCAATGCTTCTGGGCGTTTTCTTGGCCCAATGATTATTTTATCTGCTATGGTCGCTTCCATCCCTATTGGTATTGGTTCTTTATTGGGAGCACTGCTTTTTTATGTATGGAAAAAACCGATCACCGGTGGGGCTATTTTAGGCGCAATGATTTTTGGCGGTGTATTCCCAATCCTATAATATTAATTACTCTCTATAATTTATTCAATTGTAGAGAAGAGTGAAAAATTATGTATGATTTAATTATCAAAAATGCCAAACAGATTGATGAGTCAGTAACCGATATTGCTATTGCTAATGGTAAGATAGTTGCGATGGCTAGTTCTATTATAGGGCAATCTAAACGTGTACTGGATCTAAAAAATAAACATTATATTAGTGCTGGGTGGATTGATTCACACACGCATTGTTTTGCGCTATCCCCCCTCTATCATGATGAGCCAGATTTGATTGGTGTAAAGGCGGGTGTCACCGCTGTTGTTGATGCTGGTAGTGTTGGCGCTATTGATGTTGATGAGTTTTATCAATTAGCTCAGCAAGCAAGTACACATGTTTACTCTTTTTTAAATATTTCTAAAATTGGTTTATTAAGACAAAGTGAGCTCGCCGATATGCAGGATATTGACGCGCCGTTATTTGATGAAGCATTAGCTAAATATCCTAATTTTATTATTGGCATCAAAGTACGAATGAGTGGTAGCGTCGTGGGTAGAAATGGCATTTTACCATTAGTTAAAGCCAAAGAAATGCAAAAAAATAGCGGTTTGCCTCTAATGATTCATGTTGGTAATAATCCTCCTGAGCTCGATGAAATTGCCGATTTATTAACTAAAGGTGACATTATTACACATTGTTTTAATGGTAAACCCAATCAAATCTTTGATAAACAAAATCAATTGCGTGGTTCAATCAAAAGAGCAATCGAACGTGGAGTGATATTAGATATCGGCCATGGTGGTGAAAGTTTTAGTTTTTCAGTAGCAGAACGTGCTAAATGCTTGGGTATTTACCCCAATACGATTAGCTCTGATATTTACTCTAAAAACCGTCTACATGGTCCAGTTTTTAGCTTGGCTAATGTGATGACGAAGTTTATTTGTCTTGGTTATAGCCGAAAAAGAATTATTGATAGTGTGACACAAAATGCGGCTCAAATTTTGCATATTAAAAATAAAGGTGTTTTATCGGTTGGTTATGATGCAGATTTGACCATTTTTGATATTAAACGGCAAACTATTTCATTATTAGATTCTGAAGGCGAAGTTAGGCAAAGTGATGAACAGTTTGTTCCTTTAGCATCTATTGTCGCTGATACGGGAAAGCATTTGATACGCATTGAACTAACAGAGGAAGGTAGTAAAAATGAGCTCAGAATCTCCAACTAAAAAAGATATTTATAATAAATATCACTTAAAAAAGGTAATTAATGCGTCAGGAAGAATGACCATTTTAGGTGTATCAACTCCAAGATCTGAAGTGATTGATACGGTATCATGTGGGCTAAATGAATATTTTGAAATTAAGGATTTAG
This sequence comes from Gilliamella sp. Fer1-1, assembly GCF_001690825.1. Classification (NCBI taxonomy): domain Bacteria; kingdom Pseudomonadati; phylum Pseudomonadota; class Gammaproteobacteria; order Orbales; family Orbaceae; genus Gilliamella; species Gilliamella sp. Fer1-1. The sequence goes on along the minus strand of NZ_LZGX01000034.1, from coordinate 20,226 downwards.
TAGATAAAACAGGCCAATATATTGCGCAATTGCTCAATGTTGAAAATGCCGTGGTAGTATCGTGCGCTTCCGCTGGTATTGTTCAAGCGGTTGCAGGCTTGATTACCAAAGATGATCGTGACTTATTATTTAATTTACATTCATCTGATAAATATGTTCCTCGTGAAATTATTGTCCCTAAAGGCCATAATGTTAATTTTGGTGCACCAATTGGGACAATGGTTTCTTTAGGTGGTGGGATTATGGTTGAAGCAGGCTATGCAAATGAGTGTAAACCTGAACATATCGAATCACTAATTAATCCAGATACTGTTGCGATTTTATATGTTAAATCACATCATTGTGTACAAAAAAGCATGTTGTCGGTCGCGCAAACAGCTGCTATTGCTAGAAAATATGATATCCCATTGATTGTTGATGCAGCGGCGGAAGACGATTTACAAACTTATTATCAACAAGGGGCTGATTTAGTGATTTACAGTGGCGCTAAAGCAATTGAAGGGCCGACCAGTGGTTTAGTCATTGGGCGTCATCAAGCGGTGGAATGGTTAAAATTACAGTCACAAGGTATTGGGCGGCCAATGAAGATAGGCAAAGAAGGTATTTTAGGATTAACAAAAGCTATTGAGCTTTATGTTACCGATCCACAATCAGAAACAGGACAACAGATGGTTGCTAAGATGACCCCATTTATTGAAAGTCTAAATACACTTAAAGGTATATCGGCTAAAGTGGTTTGGGATGGAGCTGGGCGTGATATTGCACGAGCCGAAATAGCATTTGATGCAAGTGTAATAGGTAAAACCGCAGTCGAGATAATTGAACTGATGAAACAAGGTGAGATTGCAGTATATTTTAGAGAATATAAAGCCAATGAAGGCAAAGTTGATGCTGATGTGCGTAGTGTGACATCAACACAACTCGACATTATTTACCAAAAAATTAAAAATATTACTCAAGGAGCACAATAATGCAACTGACTCCAAATTATTATAATGATCGTGTTTGTTTAAATGTATTAGCGAATTCAATTGATAATGCGAAGGCGATTTATGAGGCAGCACAAACTTATGTTGTTGTTGGCATTTTATCTAAAAATTACGCCAATAATGAAGCAGCAATTGCTGATATGAAAAAGTATGCAGTAGCCATTGATAATGCTATTTCAATAGGACTTGGTGCTGGTGATCCTAATCAGTCAATGATGGTTTCTGAAATATCAGCTATACTCCAACCACAACATATTAACCAAGTGTTTACAGGGGTTGCAACCAGTCGAGCTTTGCTAGGGCAAAAAGAATCTATCATTAATGGATTAGTTTCGCCAACGGGAAAAGTTGGCTTAGTCAATATTGCAACAGGTCCGCTAAGCTCAAAATCTCCAGCTGCAATTGTTCCTGTTGAAACGGCTATTGCTTTATTAAAAGACATGGGTGGTAGCTCAATAAAATACTTTCCTATGGGTGGGCTAAAACATAAAGATGAATTTGCGTATGTAGCTAAATGTTGCGCTGAACATGATTTCTATCTTGAACCAACTGGTAGCATTGATCTAGATAATTATGAAACAGTTTTAAAAATTGCCTTAGATGCAGGTGTGAAGAAAATTATCCCACACATCTATAGTTCTATTATTGATAAAGCAACAGGCGCAACGCGCACTAATAATGTCAAACAACTTTTAGCTATCACACAAAAGCTTGTAGGATAAATAATGTCATCTAAAGTGCTATTCTCTTCTCAGCGATTAGCGTATTTATTTGATACCATAAAAAATGAAACGCTGCCACAACAAGAGTTAGCGAATCGTTTTTCGGTTTCTACTCGCACTATTCGCACTGATATTTCAGCACTTAATGGTATTTTAAGCGATTATGGAGCACAAGTTGATTATACCAAAAATATTGGATATCAACTTGTGGTAACCGATCCCATTCTTTATGCAACATTGCCTATCACTCAGGCAATTGAGCGCATCCCCCGAACAAGTAGAGAAAGAGTTTCGGCTTTATTGATTGCTTTTTTAACGCAATCTAATTCAGTAAAATTGGATGATATTGCTGGGAAATGGTTTTTAAGCCGTAGCACGTTGCAAAATGATGTTATTGAGGTTAAACAATATTTAGATAAATACAATTTATTAATCGAAAATCGTCCTTATTATGGTATGCGGTTAGTTGGTGATGAGTTATCAATTCGTACCTGTTTAACCGATATTTTATGGCAACGGCATATGGCTGAAGATTTCATTACGGTTAATAGACTACGTAAAACAGTTTTAAATGATATCGATTTAGAGTATCTTGAAAAAATTCTTCAAAATCAACTTGAACGTTTTGAGCTAAAATTAAATGCTGAAGGGCAAGGATATCTACTTTATAGCTGTGCGGTTTCAATTACTCGAATTAATCAAGGGCATGAGTTACTTGAATATGATGTAGATCAAATTAATACTACTGTTATCAGCGCAGTGACTCAAATCTCTGAAGATGTTTCCTATTTCCTAGGCAGTGTGCTTTCCGATGCGGAATTTAATTATTTATGTGCTCAGGTTATTTCTAGAACGGTTATGGAATCGCCAAATCAGGCACAAAGCTTAGCAATGGTTAAACATATATTATCTTATATTAATGATACGTATCATTATAATTTATTAGAAGATAAGAAGCTAAACCAAGATATATTAATACATATTTCATCAATGTTATCTAGGATTAAATATCAAATTCGTACAACTAACCCTTTATTACATGAAATAAAAAAGTATTATCCTTTTGCTTATGATATTACGCTGTCTGCTCTTGCTAATACCGAAAAGTATACTGGAGCAAAAATGACAGAAGATGAAATTAGCTACTTAGCGGTACATATCGGTGTAGCATTAGAGCGTAATTATAGCGCTGGGCATGAAAGATGTGCGCACATTTTACTTGTTAGCGAGCTTGGTAATGCAGCATTGCGTATGATTGAGGCAAAAATTAAAAGGGATTTTCCTCATATTAAAATAAATCGCACACTTTCTTATCGAGAGTATGAACAGCTTTCCAATATTGAAGAAGATTTTGTTGTTTCAACTGTTCGTTTAACAAAAAAAAATAAACAAATAGTTAAAATTTCACCATTTCCTACATCTTATCAGCTTGAACAATTGGGACGATTGGCAATGATAGATAGAAAGATGCCTTATATTATTGAGCGTTTTTTTAGTGAAAAATTTTTTCTAATTATTAACCAACCCATGACCCAAGAGGAACTTTTTAACAAAGTTTGCAAAAAACTTGAACAAATGGGGTATGTTGATGTTGATTTTTACCCTTCTGTTATTGAGCGAGAGGCAATTGTTTCTACGCTATTGGGTGAAAATATTGCTATTCCTCACTCTGTTGGGTTGCTGGCTAAAAAGACGATAGTAACTACCATATTGGCTCCACAGGGGATCGTGTGGGATAAAAATCAAGTTGCCTATGTTATTTTTTTATTGGCAATTAGTAAAAATGAATATGAAGATGCAATGCGTATTTATAATTTATTTGTTAACTTTGTCAAAGAAAAATCCACTAAGCGTTTATTAGATAGCAAAACATTTAATGATTTTCGTGCAATTGTCAAAGATAGCTTTGGTCGATTGTCATAATATAATGTCTGATTAGTTTATTTATTGTTTTTGTCTTAAATCGTGTTTTTAGCAAAAATTTTCTAAAAATAAAAAAATATTCAGAATAAATATTAAGGTAATAATCAATAGCTAAAACAAATTATCTTGCTTATGCCCATTGACGAAACCATGATTTAAAGGTAATATGCGCGCCTTATGGCATTGTGTAGTTTTTAGCTACGCTAAATAAATTTTTAAGGTAGTATGCATATCTTATGCAAAATAGATTACCATTAACTATTGACCCGATTAAAGCAGCACAAAAACGACTTGATTATACTGGATATTATCCACTTCAAGCGATAAAGAGGGTTGAAAATCCAAAAAGTGATATCGCCTGTAGTTTATCTTTCCATTATGATGAACAAAAGCTTTGTGTTATCGCTATTGATGCAAAAATGACGTTAGAACAAACTTGTCAACGTTGTTTTGAACCTTTTGTCACTGAAGTTCATGTGATGAATAAATTTAGTCCTGTTAAGAGCGATGCTCAAGCAGAGGCACTACCGGAACATTATGAGCCCGTTCTGATGAACGAGTTTGGCGAAGTAGATATATTAACGTTACTTGAGGACGAAATTATTCTCTCGCTACCGATTGCGCCGGTACATGATAGTAAACACTGCGAAGTGTCAGAGGCAGATATGGTATTTGGTGAAATTCCAACTGAGAATGAAAAAACAAATCCATTTGCAATTTTAGTTAGTTTAAAGAATAAGGGGTAAATCCATGGCTGTTCAACAGAATCGTAAAACTCGTGCAAAACGTGGTATGCGTCGTTCTCATGATGCATTAACTGTTGCTAATATCTCAGTTGATGAATCAGGTAAAACACATTTACGTCATCACGTAACCGCTGATGGTTATTATCGTGGTCGTAAAGTGATTTCTAAATAATTACTAAGTAATTATTTAGAAATTCTCAGGTGACATTTTGGATAATCTAACCATTGCGTTAGATGCTATGAGCGGGGACTTCGGTCCTCGTGTTGTTGTTCCTGCTGCAATACACGCACTGAATTGTTATCCAAATCTATCTATCTTTCTGGTGGGATGCCCAACAGAAATCAATCTTTTTTTACCTAAAGAAAAAGCAAAATTAATTACTCAATATCAACAAGAAGGTCGGTTAATATTAACGGAGTCGACCACAGTTATTGCCAATGATATGAGGCCTTCTTATGCAATTCGTCATAGTCAAGGATCCTCTATGAGAATGGCGCTTGAACTAGTTAAAGAGAATAAAGCTCAAGCATGTGTAAGTGCGGGTAATACTGGCGCGTTAATGGGCTTGTCAAAACTATTATTACGTTCATTAACTGGTATAGATCGCCCAGCACTTGTTGCCACAGTTCCTGCATTAAATAATCAAAATACCGTAGTATTGGATTTAGGCGCTAATGCAGAGTGCGATAGCAATATGTTAGTGCAGTTTGCGATAATGGGCGAAATTTTAGCTAAAACAGTACTTAAGATTGACCATCCCCGTGTCGCGTTACTTAATATTGGTGAAGAAGATAGTAAAGGTTTGGATAAGATTCGTTTAGCGTCTTCTATTTTAAAATCAAATAACCAAATGAATTATATTGGCTATTTAGAAGGTAACGAACTTTTAACAGGTAAAACAGATGTACTTGTTTGTGATGGTTTTGTGGGTAATGTAACGTTAAAAACAGTCGAAGGTTTAATAAAAATTTTTATGTCTTCGTTTAAATTATCCCTATCTCATCATTCATTATTAATGAAATTATTAAGTAAATGGCTACAAAGAAAGATCGCGAAAAATTTTGGTTATTTAGATCCTGGAAGATATAATGGAGCTTGCTTGCTTGGACTTCGAAGTATTGTGATTAAAAGTCACGGTAGTGCCAATCAAAAATCATTTTATGCAGCAATAGAACAAGCTATTTTGGCTATACAAACAAATATACCAGAGAAGATTGCAATGAGTCTTTCTTCCGCACTACCCAAGAGCGAATAATTAGATGTATACAAAGATATTAGGAACTGGGAGTTATCTTCCAAAACAGATAAGAACTAATGCAGATCTTGAAAAAATGGTCGATACTAGTGATGAATGGATCACAACGCGTACTGGTATTAAAGAAAGACGTATTGCAGAACCAAATGAAACGGTAACGAGCATGGCTTATGAAGCCGCAATGAATGCAATTGAAATGGCCAATATTGATAAAGAAGAAATTGGTATGATTATTGTTGCAACGGCAACCTCGGTCAATGCATTTCCAAGTTCTGCAACAGAATTACAGGCCAAATTAGACATTGGTGATGTTGTTGCGTTTGATGTATCTGCAGCTTGTTCTGGATTTATTTATGCACTTGATATTGCAGATAAATATATTAAAAGCGGCGCTATTAAATACGCTTTAGTCGTTGGTTCAGATATGTTAACACGTGGCGTGGATCCAAATGACCGAGGAACCATTATTATTTTTGGTGATGGTGCAGGGGCAGTTGTTGTGGGCGCATCAGAAGAGCCTGGTATTATCGCTTCACACCTCCATGCTGATGGTCGTTATGGCAATTTATTAAAGTACCCATATGTTGATCGTCGTAATATGGACGATCCAGTCTATATGACTATGCATGGTAATGAAGTATTTAAAGTTGCAGTTAAAGAGCTTTCAAATTTGGTTGATGAACTTTTGGTTGAGAATGCGTTTAACAAAGCCGATTTGGATTGGCTTGTGCCACATCAAGCAAATTTGAGAATTATTTCTGCGACTGCTAAACGACTAGATCTGGACATGAGTAAAGTTATTGTTACATTAGATAAGCAGGGTAACACCTCAGCTGCCTCTGTGCCTTGCGCTTTAGATGCTGGTGTGCGAGATGGACGAATTCAACGAGGCCACTTAGTTTTGCTAGAAGCGTTTGGTGGTGGATTTGTTTGGGGATCAGCACTAGTTAGATTTTAGTTTGTTTTTATAATCAAGGATTTAATAATGACCAAATTTGCAATGGTATTTCCAGGACAAGGTTCACAAGCTGTCGGCATGTTAAAAGAACTTGCTGATAATTATTCAATTGTGAAATCAACTTTTGATGAAGCTTCTGAAGTACTCGGTTATGATTTATGGGAGCTGGTACAAAAAGGCCCTGTAGAAGAATTAAATAAAACATGGCAAACACAACCAGCGCTACTTGCTGCTTCTGTTGCAATATTTAGAGTATGGCAAAGTGTCAGTGGTCCTCAACCTGCTTTTATGGCTGGTCATAGTTTAGGAGAATATTCAGCATTAGTCTGTGCTGGTGTTATTGACTTCAAAGATGCAATAAAATTAGTTGAATTACGAGGTAAATTAATGCAAGACGCTGTGCCAAGTGGCACAGGTGCAATGTATGCCATTATTGGATTAGATAATGATTCAATTAATAAAGCATGTGAACAAGCAGCTCAAGGTCAAGTTGTTGCTCCAGTAAATTTTAACTCCCCAGGTCAAGTTGTTATCGCTGGGCATAAAGAAGCCGTTGAACGGGCTGCTGCATTGTGTAAAGAAGCTGGTGCAAAGCGAGCTCTACCACTTGCTGTTAGCGTGCCATCTCATTGTGCGTTAATGAAACCTGCAGCAGATAAATTAGCCAATACATTAAACGATATAGAATTTAGTGCGCCAAATTTTGCAGTTATCAATAATACTAATGTTAAAATTGAAACATCAGCTGAAAAAATCAAAGCTGCACTAATTGCTCAGCTTTACAGCCCTGTTCGTTGGACTGAAACTGTTGAAGAAATGGCGAAACAAGGTGTAACGCTTTTAGTTGAAGTTGGTCCCGGTAAAGTGTTAACAGGACTAACTAAACGTATTGTTGATACCTTGTCTGGTTGTGCTGTTAATGATAAAGCTTCATTAGATGCTGCATTAGAAAATACTAGATAAAAGATAAAAAATAAAAAAAGGGGTTGTTATGAACTTATCAGGAAAAATTGCGTTAGTAACTGGTGCAAGCCGTGGAATCGGTAAAGCGATTGCAGAAAAACTAGTTGCTTGTGGCGCAACCGTTATTGGTACAGCGACAACAGAAAAAGGTGCTGATGCCATTAGCCAATATTTAGGTTCACATGGGAAAGGCTTTGTTTTAAATGTGACCGATGAGACATCAATTGAATCTGTTATTGCGGCAATTAAAACTGAATTTGGTGATATTGATATTCTAGTTAATAACGCTGGTATTACTCGTGATAATTTATTAATGCGAATGAAAGAAGATGAATGGCAAGATATCTTAGATACAAATTTAACGTCTGTTTTTCGTTTATCTAAAGCATTATTGCGCACAATGATGAAAAAGCGTTATGGCAGAATTGTCACTATTGGCTCAGTAGTGGGTACAATGGGTAATGCTGGTCAAGCTAACTATGCTGCAGCAAAAGCTGGTTTAATTGGTTTTAGTAAATCATTAGCGCGTGAAGTTGCATCACGCGGTATAACTGTTAATGTAGTTGCACCTGGCTTTATTGCAACAGACATGACAGAAGCATTAACTGATGAGCAAAAAGCTTTAACATTAGCACAAGTACCTGCAGGGCGTTTAGGTGAGCCAACTGAAATTGCAAACGCTGTAGCATTTTTGGTCTCCGATGAAGCATCTTACATTACTGGCGAAACTTTACATGTCAATGGTGGCATGTATATGGTGTAATTGTCTAGAATAGTGTAAAATGAGTCAATATATTGAAGTTTTGTATAAAAAATAAGCAATTGGGTTGAAAAATGATTGGCATCTTTTTCAACATTTTATAAACTTACATTCACCGCCACTTTCGGCGATTTTTATAGGAAAAAAAAGAGTATGAGCACTATTGAAGAGCGAGTTAAGAAAATTATTGTTGAGCAACTTGGTGTAAAAGAGGAAGAAGTTAAAAATGAATCTTCTTTCATCGAAGATCTTGGCGCTGACTCTCTTGATACAGTTGAATTAGTTATGGCTTTAGAAGAAGAATTTGATACTGAAATTCCTGATGAAGAAGCTGAAAAAATTACAACTGTTCAATCAGCAATTGATTATATTACTGCGAATCAATAAGGTTTAGCAGAGTTTTCATAATAGGCGGTCATATGATCGCCTAGTTTGCATCTACCTATTTAGTTCTAAACGAAAGAAAAGCGGTATAGATTGGCAGAAAACTCAAAATAAAATTTTCAATGATTCAAATTTCATTTCAATCCTTTCCTGGAGGACAATGTGTCTAAACGCAGAGTTGTTGTTACTGGAATGGGCATGATATCTCCTGTAGGTAATACAGTTGAATCCACTTGGCAAGCTTTACTCGCTGGGCAAAGTGGCGTTGAACTCATAGAACACTTCGATACAGCCCCTTTCGCAACACGCTTCGCAGCGATGGTTAAAAACTTTAATGGCGAAGATTATAATATTTCACGCAAAGATGCTCGTAAAATGGATTTTTTTATTCAATACGGTATTGCTGCGGGTATGCAAGCAATGCAAGATGCGGGCATTGAGATCACGGAAGAAAATGCTGAACGAATTGGTTGCGCGATAGGCTCAGGTATTGGTGGACTTGGGTTAATTGAAGAAAACCACAGCGCATTAGTCAATGGTGGGCCTCGTAAAATTAGCCCATTTTTTGTTCCGTCAACAATTGTTAATATGATTGCTGGTCACTTATCCATTATTTATGGATTAAAAGGACCTAGTATTACTATTGCCACAGCATGTTCTTCTGGTGTGCATAATATTGGTCATGCAGCACGTATGATTGCCTATGGTGATGCAGATGCTATGTTAGCAGGCGGTGGAGAGAAAGCTAGTACACCACTTGGTATTGGTGGTTTTGGGGCTGCTCGTGCCTTATCAACTAACAATGATAATCCTAAAGCAGCAAGTCGCCCTTGGGATAAAGATCGTGATGGCTTTGTGCTAGGAGATGGTGCAGGAATTATGTTCTTAGAAGAATATGAGCATGCCAAAAAACGCGGCGCTAAAATTTATGCTGAAGTTGTTGGTTTTGGTATGAGTGGTGATGCTTATCATATGACTTCTCCTCCTGCGGATGGCAGTGGTGCAGCTTTAGCAATGAAATGTGCACTTCGTGATGCGGGTATTAACCCTGAGCAAGTTGGTTATATCAATGCTCATGGCACTTCGACACCAGCTGGTGATAAAGCTGAAACTCAAGCAGTAAAAAGCATATTTAAAGCGAATGCCAACAAAGTTATGGTTAGTTCAACTAAATCAATGATAGGGCATTTATTGGGTGCTGCGGGCGCAGTTGAGTCAATTTTCACTGTACTTGCATTGAGCGATCAAGCCGTGCCACCAACAATTAATCTAGATAATCCTGATGATGGTTGCGATCTTGATTATGTTCCACATACTGCTCGTCAAGTTAAAAACTTAGAATATGCACTTTGTAATTCTTTTGGTTTCGGTGGAACTAATGGTTCAGTGCTGTTTAAGAAAATCTAATATCTTATTATCCACCAATAGGTTATTATTGGTGGGATATTTTTAATATAAATTTTCACTGATAAAACTTATAATAAAAATGGCTTCCCTCTTTTATTTTCAATTAGAACTCGTAATTAAAGAGAATAAGAATATTTTCCCTGCTTGTGTTATAATTGCAAACTAATTTTATAGCTTAATTTTGGTAATTATGGCGCAACCTAAATTTATTCACCTTCATTTGCATAGTGATTTCTCAATGATTGATGGGATTGCCAAAGTTGGCACATTAGTAAATGAAGTGAGCAAGTTACAGATGCCCGCTTTTGCGATCACTGATTTTACTAATCTTTGTGGACTAGTTAAGTTTTATGGCTCAGCAATGTCTAAAGGTATTAAACCGATCATTGGTGCCGATCTTGCTATTAGAAGCCCCCAAATGCCTGATGATATTTATCGTTTAACTCTATTAGCGGCTAATAATCAAGGGTATCAAAATCTTACTTTATTAATTTCTAAAGCTTATCAACGAGGGTATATTGGTGATTTTCCCGTTGTTGATAATGAGTGGTTGATTGAGCATCGAGCTGGGTTAATTGTATTAGCTGGGCGTGAAAGCGATATTGGTATTGGCATTGTTCGCAATAATCAAATTATCATTGATAATGCGATTAATTTTTATCTTGCAAATTTTCATGACCATTTTTATTTTGAATTAGTACGAACTAAACGCAACAATGAAGAACTATTTATTCATCGTGCTGTAAGTTTGGCCGAACAATATTTGTTACCAGTCGTTGCAACTAATGATGTTCGATTTTTAAAAGCTTCTGATTTTGAAGCGCATGAGATTCGTGTTGCTATTCATGATGGCAATACATTAGATGATCCTTCTAGGCCTAAAAATTACTCGGCAGAACAATATCTACGCTCAGAACAGGAAATGTGTGAGCTATTTTCTGATATTCCTGAAGCCCTTGAAAATAGTGTTGAAATAGCAAAGCGTTGTAATGTTTCTATCCGGTTGGGAGAGTATTTTTTACCTAAATTTCCAACTGGCGATATGTCAACTGAAGACTTTTTAGTGCATAAATCGCGTGAAGGATTAGAAGAAAGATTAACGTTTTTATTTCCTGATCCTGAAATCAGAAAACAAAGAAGATCTGAGTATGATGAACGTTTAGAAACGGAATTAACTGTTATTAATCAAATGGGTTTTCCTGGCTACTTTCTAATTGTTATGGAATTCATTCAATGGTCAAAAGATAATGATATTCCTGTAGGACCAGGGCGAGGCTCTGGTGCAGGTTCTCTCGTTGCGTATGCTTTAAAAATTACCGATTTAGATCCACTTGCGTTTGATTTGCTTTTTGAACGTTTTCTAAATCCAGAACGTGTTTCAATGCCCGATTTTGATGTTGATTTTTGTATGGAAAAACGCGATCTGGTTATTGATCATGTTGCTGATATGTATGGGCGAGATGCTGTTTCCCAAATTATAACCTTTGGTACTATGGCAGCTAAAGCGGTAATACGGGATGTTGGTCGAGTGCTTGGACATCCTTATGGATTTGTTGATCGTATTTCTAAATTAATACCTTTAGATCCAGGCATGACTCTCGCTAAAGCTTTTGAAATTGAGTCTCAGCTTCAAGATTTATATGATAATAATGAAGAAGTTAAATCATTAATCGATATTGCACGCCAATTAGAAGGCGTAACTCGAAATGCAGGTAAGCATGCTGGGGGAGTAGTTATTTCCCCAACTAAGATTACTGATTTTTCACCAATTTATTGTGATCCAGAAGGTCATCACCCAGTTACTCAGTTTGATAAAAACGATGTTGAATATGCAGGGCTTGTCAAGTTTGACTTTTTAGGGCTAAGAACATTAACCATTATTGATTGGGCCATCAAAATGATTAATGATCGCCAGCTTCGAACTGGAAAAGAAAGAGTCGATATCACTAGAATTCCTTTAGATGATGAAAAATCGTTTGAATTATTGTTAAAAGCTGAAACCACAGCTGTATTCCAGTTAGAATCTAGAGGGATGAAAGACTTAATCAGACGGTTAAAACCGGACTGTTTTGAGGATATGATTGCTTTAGTTGCACTATTTCGCCCTGGTCCATTACAATCAGGTATGGTAGATAACTTCATTGACCGCAAACATGGTCGAGAAGAGGTTTCTTATCCCGATATTAAATATCAACATGAATCATTAAAACCTATTTTAGAGCCAACATACGGTATTATTTTATATCAAGAACAAGTTATGCAAATCGCACAGACCTTATCAGGTTATACACTAGGCGGTGCTGATTTACTACGTCGAGCTATGGGTAAGAAAAAGCCCGAGGAGATGGCAAAGCAACGTTCTGTTTTTAAAGAAGGGGCAGAAAAACAGGGCATTGATGGCGAATTGTCAATGAGAATATTTGATCTGGTTGAGAAGTTTGCTGGGTATGGTTTTAATAAATCTCACTCGGCGGCATATGCACTTGTTTCTTATCAAACGTTATGGCTAAAAACTCACTATCCTGCCGAATTTATGGCTGCGGTTATGACTGCTGATATGGATAATACTGATAAAATTGTCGGTTTGGTTGACGAGTGCTTACGAATGGGATTAAAAGTCAACCCTCCTGATATTAACAGTGGGCTTTATCATTTTCATGTAAATGATAAAGGAGAAATTGTTTATGGAATAGGTGCGATAAAAGGTGTTGGAGAAGGACCTATAGAGGCAATTGTTGAAGCACGTAATAGTGGTGGGTACTTCAAAAATATTTTTGAGCTTTGTGCTAGAACAGATATGAAGAAGGTTAACCGCCGTGTGCTTGAAAAACTCACTATGGCAGGGGCATTTGATAAATTAGGACCCCATCGAGCAGCTATTTTACATAGTATCAATGATGCAATGCAGGCAGCAGATCAATATGCTAAAGCGCAACATATTGGTCAAGAAGATATGTTTGGTGTGTTAGCAGAAGAGCCCGAACAAGTTGAACATGCTTATGCTGCAGTTCCAGAACTGCCTGATCAAGTTTTGCTTGATGGAGAGCGTGAGGCTTTAGGACTTTATTTAACAGGACATCCTGTAACGCAATATTTAAAAGAATTAAATCGTTATACAAGTGGTCTACGAATTAGTGAAGCATCGCCGACAGGATGGGGAAAAGTGGTCACTTTTGCAGGCATTTTAGTAGATGCTAGGGTTAGAATTACCAAAAGAGGGAATAAAATTGGTTTATTTACTTTAGATGATCGTTCTGGTCGAATTGATGGTATGCTTTTTGCGGAGTCTTTAGAAAATTTTGGGCATTTACTTGTAAAAGATAAAATTTTAATTGTGACGGGGCAAGTTAGCCATGACGATTTTAATGGTGGCTTTAAAATGTCGGTGCGAGATATTGTTGATTTAAAAGATGCTCGAACTAAATATGTAAAAGGATTGTCCATTACGTTAACTGAAAACGAAACAAATCAAGCAATATTACAACGTTTGCAACAGTTGTTAGAGCCTTATCGGCATGGTAGCGTACCTGTTAACTTATATTATCATCGAGACGATTCAGTTGTGAGGATCCAATTTGGCACGAAATGGAGAATTATTCCGGAAGATGCTTTGATTGTTGAACTAAAGACACTACTTGGTGTTGAGCGTATAGAATTTGAGTTCGAATAAATCAGATAAACCTATTAATAATAGTAAGCATTATAAATTTATTGAATAAATGAAGTTATATTTCAGCCAATGTGAGAGGCATAATAATTGAAGCCTAATAATACAAATGTAGGTGGCTTCAATGAGTGTTACATAGTAGAATTGATTTAATTTTATCTTAAGAGTTAGTCAGTATATTGTATTAAGTAGTGTATTTTTTTAAAATACCGAATAAATTAAGAGGCAATTACAAGCGTTATGAATAATTTTTTGGAATTTGAAAAGCCGATAGCGGAATTAGAAGCAAAAATTAATTCCTTGAAGAATATAGATTCGCAACAAGTAGAATTAGATATTAATTTAGATAAAGAAATTAAGCAATTACATAAAAAAAGCCGTGAGTTAACAAAAAAAATATTTGCTAATTTAACGCCTTGGGAAATTGCGCAACTAGCTAGACATCCAAATCGTCCTTATACATTAGATTATATAAAAGAAGTCTTTACCGATTTTGATGAATTGGCAGGTGACAGAGCCTATGCTGATGATAAAGCAATTGTTGGTGGGATTGCACGTATTGATGGGCGCTCGGTGGTAGTTATTGGGCATCAAAAAGGCCGTGAAACAAAACAGAAGATTTATCGGAATTTTGGTATGCCGGCCCCAGAAGGTTATCGTAAAGCTTTACGGTTAATGCAACTAGCTGAACGTTTTAAATTGCCCATTATTACTTTTATTGACACTCCTGGGGCTTATCCTGGGATTGGTGCCGAAGAGCGAGGTCAAGCAGAAGCTATTGCGCGTAATTTAAGAGAAATGTCACGCCTTAAAGTTCCTACCATTTGCACCGTGATTGGGGAAGGTGGCTCTGGTGGAGCGCTAGCGATTGGTGTGGCAGATAAGGTTAATATGCTTCAATATAGTACTTATTCTGTTATCTCACCAGAAGGTTGTGCTTCTATTTTATGGAAAAGTGCAGATAAAGCGCCAATTGCTGCTGAAGCCATGAATATGACGGCAGATAATTTATTAAAATTAAATTTAATTGATTCAATCGTGCCAGAGCCTTTAGGTGGCGCTCACCGAGATTATGCTACTGTATCTGTTTCACTTAAAACACAGCTACTTAGTGATCTTGATGAGCTTGAAAATATGGATTTATCTACATTACTAGAAAGACGATTCCAACGTTTGATGAACTATGGTTATGTAAGGTAATTTTAAACTTGGAATGCTATAATGAAAAAAACGGCAGGACTACTGCGCATTTTTAATGCAACAAAATACTCTTTAAAAGGCTTAAAATCGGCGATTAAATATGAAACAGCGTTTCGCCAAGAGTTCATTTTATTGGTTGTGGCTTATATTATCGTAATGCTGGTCGATTTTTCTATTTATGAACGAATTTTGTTATTGGGGTCAATTGGTGTTGTGATGATTACAGAGTTAATTAATAGTGCGATTGAGTGTGTTGTTGATCGCATTAGCACTGAAAGACATGATTTATCTGGTCGAGCAAAAGACTATGGCTCAGCCGCAGTCTTTTTATCGTTATTATTGGCGGTTATTTTGTGGGTTTATCTATTTTCTTGCCATTTTTTTTCATGATTTTTTACTTAAGCATAGGTTTTTCTGAATGTGTTTGATAACCAATAACAAAAAGTTATTCCGTAACTAACTCTTTAATGATGAAACTTCCCGTTTTGTGAATGTCTAAGGTGGTTTTCAACCACGGCATGATTGTAAGCATTTGTTCATGTAATTTCCATGGTGGGTTAATCACTATCATTCCTGATGCAGTCATGCCTTTTTGATTATTATCAGGTTTGATGGCAAGCTCAAACTGAGAAATACGTTTAATACCTAAATTAACAATATTATCAATCATTTTTTGCGTTTGGGTACGAGATACCACCGGATACCAAATTAGATAGACACCTGTAGCAAAACGTTTATAAGCTTCAAATAGTGCAGCAGGAATTTTTTGATAGTCATCTTTTATTTCATAGGAAGGATCGATTAGGATAATCCCTCGCCGTGAACTTGGTGGTAACTTTGATTTTAATTGTGCAAAACCATCTTCACGTAATACTTTTGTTCGTTTATCTTTATTAAATTCTTGTCTCAATAAGGGGTAGTCTGTTGGATGTAATTCGGTAAGATTAAGTTTGTCTTGCTCGCGTAGTAATTGTTTAGCAATTAAAGGCGAGCCAGGATAATATTTTAATTCATCAAAAGGATTATAGCGCTTTAATACTGATATATAGCTATTAAGCAATTCCGGAATATTAGCTTGTTGCCATATCAAATTAATTCCTGATAAATATTCGCCTGTTTTTTCGGCATGTTCGCCTCGTAATAAGTACCTTCCTGCGCCAGAGTGTGTATCTAGATATAAAAAAGATTTTTCTTTTTCTTTTAATGACTCAATACATAGTGTTAAAACTACATGCTTTAGCACATCAGCGTGATTGCCTGCGTGATAACTATGGCGATAGCTTAACATTATAAATTCTCCTTCTTTTTTTGTTCATTTTTTTGCATATAAAATGTCGTTAAAGCTAAACAAAGAAGGCAGGGGCACTCCATTAACTCTTCGATTAAATCTTTTCGTTCTTTTGCTATAACTAAGAATTCATGCCCCATACGATGATGCTCAGCAATATCAGCTATTCCTAAGAATAGAAAAGCTAAAAATATATGCCAAACTGGAATTTGTTCAAATTTGTAGCGACGTGCAATTTCTTGGCGAATAGTTGGTAAAAACATACTTAGTATTGGGATAGAGATTAAAGTGCTAGCAATAATTTTATAATAAAAACGTGGCACATCGGGAAAGAAATCTCTTCCCCAGCTAATTCCCCGCCCAAAAAGCATAAACCACCAAAATATTGTCCAAATCCAAAATTTATATAGTTGTGAATGTTCAGCTACTCGCTGAGCATAATAATAAGTGTAGCCACACATGAATAATAAAAAAAGTGATTGAACATGTTCAATAAGAGTGACGGTAAGCCCATTGTATAAAGGTATAAAGAAATTGCCTGTAATGTAAAGAATAATACCAAGAGTAAGAATCAACAAAGAGCTTTTATAAAAATGGAAATCTAATTTACACATACAATATCTTAATATTAAGTGACGTTTTTGAGTTTGAGTATAGTACCGCATTTGCGGCATAAATAACTAGTGTTATTCTTTTGGATTTTATTGTGTCTTATTGATGTTAAGTGATGTTGTTGGCACTGGCAGTAGTATAAATGAGTGTTGCGCTTTACCTGAAAATGATGAGTTGTTGAAGGTGTCTTGTCGAAAATTTTTGACATAACATATTGCCATTCTTTACCATGTGGTTTGACTTTGCCAAATTCTTTAAAAACAATGAGATGAGCAAGCTCATGGGGCACGACTTCTTCAATAAATTGGGTGCCATTTTCTAGTAACATAACTGAATTAAGTTGAATTTCCCAACGCATTAAAAGCGCACTACCTGCAATGCTACCTTTGGGTTTGTAGATGATGTTAGGTTCTTTATATTCGGTATGTAAAAATTGATTGGCTTGCATTAAGTGAGTTCTTAAACAAGCCATTATTTGATTATGTAAATAAATTGGTATGCGCTTATAATCCTGCTGCATCGCGAAGTAGTGCTGCCTTGTCAGTTTTTTCCCAAGGAAAAATATCTCGGCCAAAATGACCATAACTTGCCGTTTGTTGATAAATTGGTTGAATAAGATCAAGCATTTGAATTAATCCATAAGGTCTTAAGTCAAAAAATTCTTTAATCAATGAAACAATTTTATCGTGATTGATTTTTTCGGTACCAAAAGTATTGACATAAATTGATGTAGGATTTGCAATACCAATTGCGTAAGATATTTGTAATTCACATCGGTCAGCAAGCCCAGCAGCAACAATATTTTTGGCAACATAGCGGGCAGCATAAGCCGCTGAGCGGTCAACTTTTGACGGATCCTTTCCTGAAAATGCGCCACCGCCATGGTGCGCAGCGCCTCCATATGTGTCCACTATGATTTTGCGCCCAGTTAGTCCACAGTCTCCCATTGGTCCACCAATAACAAAGCGTCCCGTTGGATTAATAAAGTATTTTGTTCTTGCTGTTAACCATTGAGCTGGTAATGTTGGTTTAATGATTTCTTCCATAACAGCTTCATGTAATGCTTTTTGCTCAATATCTGTGGAGTGTTGTGTCGATAAAACAATTGTATCAACACCTTTGATTTTTCCATCTTCATAAATTAACGTGACTTGGCTTTTGGCATCCGGTCTCAACCAAGGAAGCGTGCCATTTTTTCTAACTTCTGATTGTCTGCGCATAAGCTCATGTGCATAAGTAATTGCCGCAGGCATTAAGTTTGGCATTTCGTTTGTTGCATAACCAAACATAATACCTTGGTCACCAGCGCCTTGCTCAAGTGGATTTTGCTTATCTACTCCTTGATTAATATCTGGAGATTGTTTGCCAATTGCATTAAGAACAGCACATGAATTAGCATCAAATCCCATCTCTGAGCTAGTGTAACCAATATCATTAATGGTTTTCCGAGTTAACTCTTCTATATCAACCCAAGCTGAAGTAGTAATTTCTCCACCGACTAAAGCCATGCCTGTTTTTACATAGGTTTCACATGCGACTCGTGCTTTTGGATCTTGTTTTAATATAGCATCAAGCACTGCATCAGATATTTGATCGGCAATTTTATCTGGGTGACCTTCTGAAACGGATTCTGAAGTAAATAAAAATTCTGACATGGAATACCCCCCCTTAGCATTATTTTTGTATATTGCTTAAAATATAATATTCGGCTTTAATCTAAATAACTATTTTAGCAGTTTTACCATCTAGACGTCTAGCCAAATAATTGTCATAGATAAAATGTAATGCTTGTTTAAATAAAATGGCTTGCATTAATTTTTAATCAATTTACGATATTGCGGTTTTTGAATTATCTAATGACCTAGAGCTAAAATGAATATTGTAAGTCGGGCACCTTCAGTGCTAGTGTTTGATTCAGGTATTGGCGGATTATCTATTTATAATGAGATCTATAATAAATTGCCGAATGCGCGTTATATTTATGCATTTGATAATGAAGAATTTCCTTATGGAGATAAATCACCGACATTTTTAATTAATAGAGTCAATTCGGTTATAGAAGCTATTACTAAATTTTACTCAATTGATTTAGCGATTATTGCATGCAATACGGCTAGTACTATTTGTTTGCCGAGTTTGCGTTCTAAATTTTCTTTTCCTATTGTTGGTGTTGTACCAGCAATTAAGCCAGCTAGTCAAATAACTAAAAATAAATGCATAGGACTATTAGCGACAAAAGCGACAATCAAAAGATCCTATACTGCCAATTTAATTCAACAATTTGCGCCTAATTGCAACGTTGAGCTACTTGGTTTATCTGAATTAGCTCTTATTGCTGAAAATAAGCTGCAAGGTATTGCCGTAAATATGCAACAACTTAAAGATTTATTACAGCCATGGATCTATTTACCAATCATCCCAGATACAATCGTATTGGGTTGTACTCATTACCCATTTATTAAAGATGAATTAAAGATCATTTTCCCTAATGCGACCTTTATTGATTCAGGTAGTGCAATTGCGAATCGAGCTTATAATCTGCTAAATGAAAAATTTCACCTTAATAAAATTCAAGCGCCATTAAAAGAAAATATTATTATCAGCACAGCACATAATCAATATGTTGAAAAATTAGCTTTGAAATTAGCTAAATATAATCTCAATAATTATCAATGCATTAATGTTCATGGTGTTTAAAGAGTATTCATTCAAATACGTAATTGGATATTTTTGCTTGCCAAAAAAAATGAAGTCCCTATAATGCGCATCCACTGACACGGCGTCAGCGAAAAGCTGAGGCAAGTTAGTGAAAAAAGTAAGATCAAAAATTTTGAAAAAAAGATCTTGACGAATAAAAAAGGTTAGCGTAGTATACGCAACCCTTGAGACAGTGAAGTAAATTAACGAAAAGTTAGTTGATTTAAAAAGGCTGTTAGCTCTTTAAAAATAAGAAACAGACAATCTGTGTGGGCACTTGCGAGACAAAAGATTAAAGTCTACGGACTAAAAAATTAAGTCTTGATAAGTGACACTGAAGATTCATTTGAATATGTCAGAGACAGTTATTGAGCATCGAACTTTAAATTGAAGAGTTTGATCATGGCTCAGATTGAACGCTGGCGGCAGGCTTAACACATGCAAGTCGAACGGTAACATGAGTGCTTGCACTTGATGACGAGTGGCGGACGGGTGAGTAAAGTATGGGGATCTGCCGAATGGTGGGGGACAACAGTTGGAAACGACTGCTAATACCGCATAAAGTTGAGAGACCAAAGCATGGGACCTTCGGGCCATGCGCCATTTGATGAACCCATATGGGATTAGCTAGTAGGTGGGGTAAAGGCTCACCTA
>NZ_LZGX01000033.1:0-21241 GCF_001690825.1 Gilliamella sp. Fer1-1 | reverse complement strand
TTAAAATAGGTATCATTTTTGTATTTAGTTTGTTTTTAGGCAAAAAAAATCCACTCGAAAAATCGAGTGGAGGGCAAAAAATGAAAAACGTAATCTGTTAATATAGACAACTAAAAAAGTAAAAAGTTCAAATTAATTTCATATATTTTTTAATATTTAACAAAATAACAAATAACTGTTTGTTATTTAATAATAATTATTTTTAGAAATAAAATAATTATTCACAATATTCCCCATTTATTTTATTAAGCTGTTACATAATTGATTGGTTGATATTCTTACTTTTAACGTTCATAAAATTTATTCTTATACTAAAACATCTATTTCCCTGAAGATTTTTTATAAAAGAATGCTACAAATGCTTAATATAATTATAGAAATAACGATATACAGCAACGCAAAATTAACCTAAAAGCAAGCTAACTTGTATTCGTACTTGAATTCGCCTATAATGCCTAGATATTATATTTATACTAACCACATTTGGGGCTGATTCTGGATTCGACGGGATTTGCGAAACCCAAGGTGCATGCCGAGGTGCGGTAGGCCTCGTAAATAAACCGCAAAAAAATAGTCGCAAACGACGAAAACTACGCACTAGCAGCTTAATAACCTGCATAGAGCCTTCTCTCCCTAGCCTCCGCTCGTAGGACGGGGATCAAGAGGAGTCAAACCTAAACGAGATCGTGTGGAAGCCTTGCTTGGGGCGGAAGCATTAAACTTAATCAAGCTAGTCAATCAGTAGCGTGTTTGTTCGCAGCGGGTTGATGAAATTTAAAAACAAACTACGCATGTAGTACCAAGGATGTAGAAATTTCGGACGCGGGTTCAACTCCCGCCAGCTCCACCAATTCAATAAACAGTAACATTCTTTAAAGCGCTTAAAGCCTGCCAAACCTAGTAACAACAGGTCTTAAAATCAATTTTATTATCCTGCAAGTATCAGTAATGTACATTCACAACCCAAATTTTTGGGTATACGGATGCAATATATCTCGTATACCTAAAATAATTATGGTAAGAAAAACACATCCATTAACAGACACTCAAATAAAAGCTGTCAAGCCAAGAGATAAAAATTACTCTTTATTTGATGTTGGTAGTATACATATCTTGGTTAAATTGAATAATTCTAAAATCAGGCGTTTATAATTATACACATGTGTATACCAGAAAAGGCGCATTAATTAGCTGTGGAAGTTATCCTTAGGCTTCATTACAGTAAGTGAGGTTCAAAGATAAACCTCAGTCGTGGTAGGTCGCTTAAACCTAACAATATTGAATTTTCAGCAAGAAAACGAATAAGCATACAATATGATTTATACCTCCGCATTTGCTGATAAATACCTGCATTACTTATCCTTATGGTTATATGCTGTATATTATCTACTCAATATCTATGTTAAATCAATATAAGTAAAAATTTAGTATAGTGTTCAAATAATAGGCGGTGGATTATGCTTTATTTAATGCATGTTTAAGCGCGCCAAGCTTAGTCCATGATATCATGGACTAAGGCTGTGATGAGACAGTAAGAAGGGTAAATCGGCATGATAAAAATCAGTCAGAAAAGTAATTGATTTTATTTAAGTTTTTTATGGTGGTGGGTGATGATATTCATTCTTTGACTAAAAATCTATCTCAAGTTTTGGCGAGGAGCATGCTACAGGAAGACTAAGTTAAATAACAGTTGATTATAGAGATTTACGTTGAAAATAATTAAATCAATATGATGTTTTTTGCATTGGCAATCAATAGAAGGAGTGGAGATTGTTCATAATTCTGTGTCAGTTTAATTCACAAAGAGAGCACCTTATCAAGACGATTAGAGAAAAATATCATCAACTGTGACAATGCTAAATTCAAATTTTGGGTTAGTATTGCCCCTATTTTCTTGCATTTGCCACCTCAAATACCACTGCTTGAGCAAGCTATTTTCATTTGTTTTGCAAATCGGCCAAAATAGATAACCAAAGATGCACCCTTTCGTTTTCAGACAAATATAAATCTAATGCTTCCTTTTTCGCTGCTAAATTCAGTGCGAGTAGGGTATAAACCGCCTTGCTGCGATAATTCCCATTTTATTTTATATTACAAGGTATTAAAAGTAAGCAAATACACAAAATCATTTATAGGGCTAAATCTAGGATTGGACTATCCTTTAATTACCATTTTTTCTGTTTGTGTTCTTCATTATAATTAAACCAAATGACTAAGCCTTTTGACACGATAACATCAAGAGTTCCTTCAACAATATCGTATTGGGTTTCACCGATAATCATATGACTGGTTGAACTTTTTTTGACATATTGATATGTCCATTGTATTTCATTTGAATTAATCTCTTTTCGAATTGTTGGCACACCAAATAGTTTAATCATTTGTGATTCAGTTGTTGAACCTTCGACTATTTTGCTGACTTTTTCTTTATTTAATGTGGTTCCTTGTTCTAAAAAATTCTTTTTTGAGCAACTTGATAAAATTATGATCGATAAAAATGCAATAAGAAACTTTTTTAAATTTTTCATGTATCGTTGTTTAATGTTAATACCTTGATGTTTGCCAATAATAGCACATGTTGGGCAACGTTCAAGGTGAGCTTGTATTTTTATTATTAACAAATAATATCTAAATTAGAATAGGCTGTTAATAATAAAAATATGGAAACAACTATTTTGTTTCTTTATGTTTCCATATTTTCCTAATGGTGTTTTTATGTTCATTTTTTATTATGGTTTAGTTGAAAGTTTATTCCTTACTCTGCCGCAACACTCGCTTTATTGGCTGCTTAGTTTTTCGATCAATATAACGGCTAGGCCAAATTTGGTGAGGTTCTAAATTTAATTCTTTAGCAATAATAACCTCTCCTTTTGTCCATGGACGAACTAATGCATTGCTAAGCGTTGATGAGCTTAAACCGGATTGGCGTGATAGATTTGCAAGTGTTGTACCTTTCTTTTTTAAGGCGGCAATAATGTCTGCAGGATGCCAATCATTAGACTTTATTTTCATTTTTTATTTCCTCTTAGTTTATAACCTTGTATATCTATGTTATGCTCTTATGTTACTAAAACGTGTAAGTTTATAATTGGACTTTAGCTAATAATAATTTTTTATTTCTTATTTATTGTATCAAAGTTTCTTTAATTTCTATAACTTTTTCTTATTTTGTTAAAGTGGGATAGTAAAAATGAAAGAGTGGTTCTCATCAAAAGAGCTATCAAATATTGCAGGGATGCCATCAACGATACAAGGGGTTAATCGAAAAGCGAGAGCTGAAAATTGGACAGCCCGAAAAAGAGTTGGTGTTCGCGGTAAGGCTGTAGAATATCATATAGGTAGTTTACCGCTTAATGTTAAAAAAGCGTTATATATTGAGGAAGAAAGTGCTAGTTATGTCGTTTCGCCGATCGAGCCTTTACAACTATGGATGACTGCGTTTGAACAGTTATCCGTTGATGAGCAATCTATTGTTGCTTCATGGTTGATGCGAAATGGCATTAAAGAATTTATTACTTTTATTAACAAACAGAAAAAAGATAATTAGTGTTATTGTGTAAGCTGCGATATACTTTAACCTATGTAGAGTTCAATTTAATAGCTATGGAATAACCAATGGAAAGTCAGTTTCAATTAACAAATAGTAAAGAAATTATTGTTTATTTATCTCAACAATTTCCTAATTGTTTTACCCTTGAAGGTGAAGCAAAACCATTAAAGATTGGAATTTTTCAAGATATACTTTCTCGCTTAAACGAGAATGAAGCGTTGAGTAAAACTAAACTACGTGCTGCACTAAGAGCATATACAATGAGTTGGCGTTACTTATATAGTATAAAAGAAGGCGCTAATCGTGTTGATTTAGATGGAAACCCAAATGAGGTGATTAGCCAAGAACAGATGGAACATGCTCAAAAACAGTTGAAAGAGAGTAAGGAAAAGGCTAAAGAGCGTTTTAAAGAACAAGCAAAAGAAAAACGTAAAACTACTCGTGCTCCCTCTAAAAAGGCTAAAATTCTAAAAAATGGTGATTTTATTAGAGTTTTAATAGGTAAAAAACCTATAAAAGCGCAAATAATTAATATTGAAAAAGAGCAGATTAAAGTAAAGATTGGGGCAGGTATGGAATTAACGGTTAAACCTGAACATATTATCAATAAGTAGAGAATTTGAATGAATAAATTACTGAAAGGTATTATTGCGCTTAGCCTTATTTTGAGTGTTGCTGGCCAAAATGTTCAGGCAAAACCACAAAATAAAGAGCAAATCCCAGTTTTGAAGCAAGATGAGATCCACCAAGTTGTTGCTAAACGTGTAACTAATTTTTTTACTCAATCACATTATCGTAATTTTGCTTTAGATGGTGCTTTTTCTGCTCAGATTTTTGACCGTTATTTTAAATTATTAGATGGCAATAAGTTTATATTTATACAAAGCGATGTTGATAGCTTTCGAAATAGGCAAGAATCTTTAGGGCAAGAATTAATTGATGGCAATTTAAAAACAGCTTATGACATTTATAATCTTTTTTTACAAAAACGTTATAGCCGTTATCAATATGCACTTGAAGTTTTACAACGCCCAATGGATTTTTCTACCAATGATGATGTTGATTTTAATCGTGAAGACATTGCTTGGCCAACTTCTGAAGCTGAACTTAATACTTATTGGAATAAGCGTGTTAAATATGACGAATTAAGTTTATCCTTATCAGGAAAAAATGAGAAAGAGATCCGCGAAGTTTTGACTAAACGTTATAATCGTGTTTTAAAGACGATAGTTCAATCAAATAATGAAGATGCTTTTCAGATATTTATGAATGCATTTGCAAGAGAAATCGATCCCCATACTAGCTACTTGGCACCGCGTAAAAAACGAGATTTTGACTCTGAAATGAGTTTATCATTTGAAGGTATTGGCGCCACGTTAAGCCAGCAAGATGACTATACAGTAATTATGTCTTTTGTAACAGGTGGACCTGCAGAAAAAAGTAAGCTACTTTCTGTAGGCGATAAAATTATTGGTGTAGGTCAAAGCCGTTCTGCAATAGAAGATGTTATTGGTTGGCGTTTAGATGATATCGTTGATAAAATTCGTGGTCCAAAGGGCACTGTAGTCAAATTAGAAATTTTACCTGCCGGCAATAATAGTAAGGCAAAAATCATTGAGCTTACTCGTGATAAAATTCATTTTGAAGATCGTGAAGCTAAATTAAAGATCATTAATAATGCACGAGGTAAAGTGGGTGTTATTGAAATACCTAGTTTCTATATGGGGCTAACCGAAAAAGTTGATTCACTCTTATTGAAAGCAAATAAAGAAAATTTGCAAGGCCTAGTCATTGATTTACGTGATAATGGCGGAGGTTCATTAACCGAAGTTATTAATTTGACTGGTTTATTTATTGATAGGGGACCAGTTGTTCAGGTTCGTGATAATTTACAAAAAGTCATCACTTACGATGACAAGAATAAAGGCATTGAGTATAGTGGGCCGCTTGTTGTCATGATTAATCGCTATAGCGCATCTGCTTCAGAGATATTTTCTGCAGCTATGCAAGATTATGGACGTGCATTAATTGTTGGCGAAACAACTTATGGTAAAGGAACTGTACAAACATCTCGTAACATTTCTTACCCAGTTGATGCGAGATTACACCCGAATTGGCCTGAATTGGGAGGGGCTCAATACACTATTCAGAAGTTTTATCGTATTAATGGTGGAAGCACTCAATTAAAAGGTGTTGAGCCAGATATTGAAATGAATAAAATGAAGTATGTTGATAAGACAGGTGAACGATTCTTAGATAATGCATTACCTTGGGATAAAATACCGTCAGCTAATTATTTGACTCTTGCCAATATCAAGTTATTGTTACCTGAGCTTGAATCATTGCATTTGGCTAGAATTTCAAAAAATCCTGAATTTATTTATATTGATGAAGATATTAAAAGGTTCAATGATCAAAAAGATCGCCAATATATTGTTTCGCTTAATAAAAATAAACGAGAAGCAGAACAAAAAACAAATGATGAACGCGATTTGAAAAGAATGAATGAGCGTTTAAAGAAGGCGGGTTTACCATCAATTAATAAATTAGATGATTTACCCAAAGATTATAAGCAACCTGATGCTTACTTAGATGAATCTATCGAGATACTGCTTGATTTTGCGCCTAAATATCCGAAAATTGAAAGTAATAAATCTATTAACGAAATTATTTCGTTTGATTCACCGATCGAACAGGCTAATTAATAATAAATAAGTGGAGGTAATAAGAATGTGCTTAAATTTAAAATATGCATTGATCACAACAGTTGGCATACTAGCTGTACTAGCGACATTTGGTATTATTGTTTGTATGAATTAAAAAAGCTTGATTAATTATCTTGTGATTATTATAGTATGCAGCCTGCTTTAAAAAAGCTGGCTCTAATAGTTAGGTGAGGTGTCCGAGTGGTTGAAGGAGCACGCCTGGAAAGTGTGTATACGGCAACGTATCAAGGGTTCGAATCCCTTCCTCACCGCCATATTTCGTTATTGAAGGATAGAACACTTAGTTCAACAGTATTGTTAGAAGTAATAGTTAAGTTTGCTTTAACAAATTCTCTTTATTGAGGGTCACTAGCTACAATAACAAGTAATACCTTCCTCTCCTAGATTATTTGGAGCTACTATGGAAAACTTACGCACAGTTCAGGATTTTATACGCTGGACGGCATCACAACTTAGCCTATCAGATGTCTTTTTAGGACACGGTACGGATAATCCTATTGATGAGTCTAAACAATTAATTTTGGCAACGCTAGGCTTATCGTTATTTGTCCCTGCAGAATTTTATTCCGCAAATCTGACCGATGAAGAAAAAAATCAACTGTTGGAGATTATTCATAAACGCATTAAAGATCGTGTGCCAACGCCTTATTTAACCAATCAAGCTTGGTTTTGTGGACATGCTTTTTATGTCGATGAGCGGGTATTAATTCCTCGTTCTCCTATTGGTGAATTAATTGATAACCATTTTAAACAGATAATATCTGCTGAACCTAAAAATATCTTAGATTTATGCACGGGCAGTGGTTGTATAGGCATTGCTTGTGCTTATGAGTTTACTGATGCTCAAGTGGATATAACTGATATTTCATTAGAAGCATTAGATATAGCACAAACCAATATTGAAATGCACGAAATGGATTTTCGAGTTACTCCTATTGTGTCGGATTTATTTATTGATCTTCCTATAAAACAATATGATCTTATTGTCACTAACCCCCCTTATGTCGATAGTGAAGATATGAGTGATTTGCCTGACGAATTTTTATATGAACCTAAATTAGCATTAGAGGCAGGAGTTGATGGCTTAGATCTTGTAAAAAGAATTTTACGAGACGCGATAGATTATTTAACACCAGAGGGTGTATTAGTTTGTGAAGTTGGTAATAGTTGGGTTAGCCTACAGCAACAATACCCCAATGTACCTTTTAATTGGATAGAAACTAAGCATGGTGGATTGGGCGTATTTTCAATTACACGTGAAGCGCTGGTTCAATACCGTTACTGTTTTAAATAAGCTGTTTTTAATAATTGGAATAAATTTATTATGGCAGGAAACTCAATTGGAAAATTATTTAAAGTGACCACATTTGGAGAATCGCATGGCATCGCATTAGGATGCGTTGTTGACGGTGTTCCTCCTGGACTTGCTTTAACTGAATCGGATATGCAATATGATCTTGACCGTCGTCGACCTGGCTCATCTCGTTATACCACTCAACGCCGTGAAGCAGATCAAGTCAAGATTTTATCAGGCGTGTTTGAAGGTGTTACAACCGGTACAAGTATTGGTTTGCTTATTGAAAATACTGATCAACGCTCCCAAGATTATAGCAAAATAAAAGATGTATTTAGACCAAGTCATGCTGACTATACCTATCAAAATAAATATGGTATACGCGATTATCGTGGTGGAGGTCGCTCTTCTGCCCGTGAAACAGCTATGCGGGTTGCTGCAGGTGCTATTGCTAAAAAGTATCTACAAGAGAAGCTTGGCGTAACTATTCGTGGTTATTTAGCTCAAATGGGTGATGTAAAATGTGAATTAAAAGACTGGAAACAAGTTGAACAAAATCCATTTTTTTGTGCTGATGAAAGTAAACTAGAAGAACTTGATCAGTTACTTAGAGCGCTAAAAAAAGAAGGCGACTCAATTGGAGCTAAAGTTTGCATTGTTGCCGAAAACGTTCCTGTTGGACTTGGCGAGCCTGTGTTTGATAAATTAGATGCTGAGCTTGCTCATGCTTTAATGAGTATTAATGCAGTAAAAGGCGTTGAAATTGGCGATGGATATGCTGTTGTCAATAAACGAGGTAGCCAAAATCGAGACGAGATCACCAAGCAAGGTTTTTTGTCTAACCATGCTGGCGGTATTTTAGGGGGGATTAGTTCAGGGCAAACGAT
This sequence comes from Gilliamella sp. Fer1-1, assembly GCF_001690825.1. NCBI lineage: Bacteria > Pseudomonadati > Pseudomonadota > Gammaproteobacteria > Orbales > Orbaceae > Gilliamella > Gilliamella sp. Fer1-1. The sequence continues at coordinate 12,784 of NZ_LZGX01000033.1, read as the reverse complement.
ATTAGCAAGTATAGCCTTAAAGCCGACGCCAAGTATTGAAATTGCTGGTCAATCAATCAATATTTATGGTGAACAAGTTGAAGTTTCAACCCATGGTCGACATGATCCATGTGTGGGAATACGTGCAGTACCCATAGCTGAAGCAATGGTCGCTATTGTGCTAATGGATCATTATCTTCGTTACCGTGCTCAATGTAACGATGTAAATCAGCTATGAGCTATGAATTACTTATCTTACTGTTTGTCATTGCTACTTTAGCGGGATTTATTGATTCAATTGCGGGTGGTGGTGGTTTACTAACCGTACCAGCTTTACTAGCAGTTGGCTTACCGCCCGCAAGTGCATTGGCTACAAATAAATTACAAAGTTGTGGCGGATCATTTTCGGCTAGCTTATATTTTATTCGTCAGCGCATGGTGGATCTAACACAACAAAAATGGGCAATTGCTTTTGCTTTTATTGGCTCTGCAATCGGTTCATTATCAGTGATGCATGTCCAAGTTGACTTTTTGAAACTATTATTGCCTATTTTAACTATTGGCGTTGGGCTTTATTTTTTACTATCTCCAACCATTGGTGAAAACGATCGAAAAAGCCAACTTACACTTATCCAATTTGCTCTCGTTCCTGCTTTGGGTATTGGGTTTTATGATGGTTTTTTTGGACCTGGTGCTGGTTCGTTTTATGCTTTAGCCTATATTACATTGGCAGGCTTTAATTTAACCAAAGCAACTGCGCATACCAAAGTGCTAAACTTTACCTCAAATTTAGCTGGCTTGCTATTTTTTATTGTTGGCGGCGAAGTGGTATGGTCGCTTGGGCTTGTAATGTTAGTCGGCCAATGTATAGGTGCTAGAATTGGCGCTAAGATGGCGCTTACCAAAGGTCGCAAATTAATCAGACCCATGCTAATCGCCGTTTCAACGCTTATGAGTATCAAATTGATTTATGAAAACTTTTTTTAATTTAGCGCCAGTTAAATAATTAGTTCTTTGCTCTATTTTGATATTAATTGTGCGTTAGCGGCTTTGGCTAATATAATTAAAGTGATTTTATCGTTCGGTCAGTTTCATCTCTTTTCATTTTTCTCGACTAATCGCAAGTAAGCTATTGTTAAAAAATTTTAGAAAATTATATGTTTCAGTATAAAAGTGGAAACAATTATTCACTTCACTTAAATATTATTTAGTATATATTTGTATTAATTAAGCTAGTTTGTGATAACACTGTTAACTAACATTATGAAACTTCAACAATTACGCTATATTTTAGAAATCGCTCGTTCGGGTTCAATTAATGAAGCGGCTAAGAATCTGTATATTACCCAGCCAAGTTTATCAACGGCAGTAAAAGATTTAGAAACTGAATTTGGTATTGAAATTTTTGTGCGTAGCTCTAAAGGTGTTTCTTTATCGCCAGATGGCGTTGAGTTTTTAGGATATGCTAAGCAAGTATTAGATCAAGCCGAGTTATTAGAACAACACTATTCCAAAAAAGAGCCTTCTAAGCAGTTGTGTAGCATATCTACTCAGCATTATGCGTTTGCGGTTAATGCTTTTGTTAATTTAATTAAAAAAAACCACACTGATGAGTACGAGTTTACTTTAAGAGAAACAAAAACCCATGATATTATCACCGATGTTGCCAATTTGCGCAGTGAAGTTGGCATTTTATACCTAACGGATTTCAATCAAAAGGTCATTTTACGTTTACTGAAAGAGCATCGATTAACATTTTATCCACTTTTCGAAGCGCATCCTCATGTATTTATCAGTACTCACCATCCATTAGCTGAAATGAAATCATTAACGTTAGATGATTTAGAAGATTACCCTTACCTCTCTTTTGAGCAAGGCGAGTATAACTCATTTTATTTTTCTGAAGAGATTTTAAGTACGGTTTATCATAAAAAAAGTATTCATGTAAGTGATAGAGCCACGTTGTTTAATCTATTGCATGGTCTTAATGGTTATACTATTAGCACTGGGGTGTTAAGTACCGATTTAAATGGATCTGATATTTTATCAATACCGTTAGATGTAGAAGAAAAAATCCTAATTGGCTGGATCACCTCACAAAAAGCACAATTAAGTATATCAGCGCAAAATTATATTGAAGCGCTTAAAAAACTCATTCAAGAAGAATATGGTTTTAAGTTGAAATAAGGTTGTTAAATTAAGAATAAATCGAATTGCTATTTTAATAAATTCTAGTATAATTGCGCGTAATTCATATAGCTACTAATATCGCTATATGAATATCGAGGAATGTCTGAATTAGAGATCGGTCGTTCCGTATTTTATTTTGATTTTAAGAGGTTTGTTATGTCTCTAACTGTAGAAGCTAAAGCGAAAATCGTTGCCGAATATGGGCGAGGAACTAACGACACTGGTTCAACTGAAGTTCAAGTTGCTCTTTTGACTGCACGTATCAATGATTTACAAGGTCATTTTTCTGAGCACAAGAAAGATCATCATAGTCGTCGTGGTTTATTACGTATGGTGTCTAGTCGCCGTAAATTATTAGATTATTTACGCCGTAAAGATATTGAACGTTATAGTCAATTGATTAAGAAACTAGGTTTACGTCGCTAATTCATAATCTACTTGAAAAGAGGCTTAGGCCTCTTTTTCGTTGTGAAAAAACAGCGCTCTGATATAATGTAGAGCACGAAAATAAAAATTAATATTTTATGTAATTCAACAAAGCGAAGATTGTATCTCATGTTTCGCGCGACTAATGAGAGCTCTATAACTTATAGATTTGTCATTAGTCGTGACAGTGAAATAATCTTTTTGTTGAAAATATCCCCCACATTGTTGAAGAGAATATCAATAAGAGTAATGTAATGTTACTCCCAGTCGAAATATCAAACTTCAACATAATAAAAGAACAAGAGGACATTATTTTGTTTAACCCGACATCTCAAAAATTTCAATATGGCCGTCATACAGTAACTTTAGAAACTGGTATTATGGCTCGTCAAGCAACGGCAGCTGTTATGGTCAATATGGATGATACAGCTGTGTTTGTTACAGTTGTTGCCAATAAAAAAGTAAAAGATGGTCAAGACTTTTTCCCGTTGACGGTTAATTATCAAGAACGTACTTATGCAGCGGGACGCATTCCAGGTGGATTTTTCAAACGTGAAGGCCGACCAAGTGAAGGCGAGACTTTAATTGCACGTTTAATCGACCGTCCACTTCGTCCATTATTTCCTGAAGGATTTGTTAATGAAATCCAAATTATTGCAACAGTTGTGTCAGTCAATCCTGATGTAAGCCCTGACTTAGTTGCTATGATTGGTGCTTCTGCCGCACTTTGTTTGTCTGGTGTACCATTCCATGGTCCTATTGGTGCGGCTCGTGTTGGTTTTATTAATGATGAATTTGTATTAAATCCATCAGTAAAAGAACTAGCAACAAGTCGTTTAGATTTAGTTGTGGCAGGAACCAAAAGTGCAGTATTGATGGTTGAATCTGAAGCAGATCTACTAACTGAAGATCAAATGTTAGCCGCAGTGGTATTTGGTCATGAACAACAACAAATTGTTATTGATAATATCAATGAATTTGTAGAAAAAGCCAATTGTGAAAAATGGGATTGGGTAGCTCCAGCTAAAAACGAAGCATTATATAATGCGATTGTTGAGCTAGCTAAAGAGCGTTTAGGTGAAGCTTATCGTATTACCGAAAAACAAGCGCGTTATGCACAAATTGATTTAATCAAAGAAGAAGTATTAGCTACGTTAAAAGAACAAAATGAAGAGCTTGATGAAAACGAAGCGATTAATATTATTGTCGATTTAGAAAGCCAAATTGTTCGCCAACGTGTTATTGCCGGTGAGCCACGTATTGATGGTCGTGAAAAAGATATGATTCGTGCACTTGATATTCGTACTAATGTTTTACCAAGAACACATGGTAGTGCATTGTTTACGCGTGGCGAAACGCAAGCATTAGTTACGGCGACTTTAGGAACTGAACGCGATGCACAAATCATAGATGAGTTAACAGGCGAATATACTGAGCGCTTCTTACTTCATTATAACTTTCCTCCATATTCTGTTGGTGAAACAGGTATGGTCGGCTCTCCAAAACGTCGAGAAATCGGTCATGGTCGTTTAGCTAAACGTGGTGTTGCTGCGGTAATGCCAAGTAAGGAAGAATTCCCATACACTGTGCGTGTGGTTTCTGAAATCACTGAGTCAAATGGTTCGTCTTCAATGGCTTCGGTTTGTGGCGCTTCGCTTGCGCTTATGGATGCCGGTGTGCCAATTAAGTCTTCTGTTGCTGGTATTGCAATGGGGCTAGTGAAAGAAGGCGATCAGTTTGTTGTGTTATCTGATATTTTAGGTGATGAAGATCATCTTGGTGATATGGATTTTAAAGTAGCCGGTACCCGTGACGGTGTAAGTGCGCTTCAAATGGATATCAAGATTGAAGGTATCACTAAAGAAATTATGCAAGTTGCATTAAATCAAGCTAAAGGTGCTCGTTTGCATATTTTAGGTGTGATGGAGCAAGCAATTAATCAACCTCGTCAAGAGATTTCTGAATTTGCTCCTCGTATTTATACGATGAATGTTAATCCAGATAAGATCCGCGATATTATTGGTAAAGGTGGTGCAACAATTCGTGCCTTAACCGAAGAGACAGGTACAACCATTGAAATTGCAGATGATGGTACCGTTAAGATTGCAGCCTCTGATGGAAATAAAGCTAAAGATGCTATGGCTCGCATTACTAACTTGGTTGCTGATGTTGAAATAGGTAAAATTTATACAGGAAAAGTAACTAGAATTGTTGACTTTGGTGCTTTTGTATCTGTTATCGGTGGAAAGGAAGGGCTAGTCCACGTTTCCCAAATAGCTGATCATCGAGTCGAAAAAGTGGCTGATTATCTAAAAGTAGGCCAAGAAGTCAATGTCAAAGTGCTTGAAATTGATCGCCAAGGTAGAATCCGTCTGAGTATGAAAGATGCTGTTGAGCCAGCGGTAGACGTAGCTCCGACTGCAGAATAAACATATTATTCACTAGGGGGATAAAAGTGAGATTATTCAACCTGAGGACTGTATACTGCTTTTTACTGGCTGTTATTCTTTTGTCGGGTTGTACTAACTCTCAGCTCTTGCTGGCTGTTCCTGAGCAAGTTTCTTATGATGATGAGTTAAAAATTGCTCAGATCAGCCAACAGCTATCTCAAAAAAATATTGACACTGCAACGCGTATGCAGCTCATTTTTCAGCGTGGAATTGTTTACGATTCATTAGGGTTTAAAGCTTTTGCACAAAGTGATTTTTCTTATTTGTTAAATTTTAACCCTGGAACTCCTGATGTTTATAATTTTTTGGGAACTTATGCTCTGCGAGAAGGTAATTTTGATGAGGCTTTAACGTCCTTTAATACTACATTAGAGCTTGATCCTACTTATGCTTATGCCTATTTAAATCGGGCAATTACCTTGTATCGCACTGGGCATTACCAAGCAGCAGAACGTGATGCATTGCAGTTTTATCAATACGATGTGAATGAACCTATCAGGATTTTATGGCTTTATTTGATCGAAAAAGAAACAGACAATAAGTCTGCGCAAAATGAGCTACAAAAACGTTATGAGCTGATTAATGATAAAGCGAGTTACAGTGGTAATATTATTGCATTTTATTTAGGAAAAATAAGTGAGTCTAAATTAATGCAAAACCTTCAAGAAGGCGTTGAGAGTAATCGGCAGTTAGCCGAACGCCTTTGTGAAGCCTACTTTTACTTAGGTAAGTATTACCAAAGTAAAGGTGACGACGAGCGTGCCAAAATGTTATTTAAATATGCTTTAGCAAATAATATTTATAATTATGTTGAACATCAACAGGCACTCTATGAAATGAAGTTACTTGAAGAAAAGTAACAAGGGTCATGCCAGTTTTAAAAGTGAAAATGTCGTTATAGCGTATTCTGATTTGCCAGTAATATATTCTTAACATTGAATAGTGCTGTTAGCTTTATTTTCGATTATATAAACGTTAATTAGTTTTAAATCTATTTTGTTTTAAATCTATTTTGTTTTATATCGAATCGTTGTTAAGTCAATATCGGCAGTTAGTTATTGGGGTTAGTTGTAAATTTTCAATTTAGTGAGCTGGCATAAATTTATATTTGCTTTGTTTATTTGCTTGGCAAAATAAGATAGTTAACTATTGATGTTTATTCATAAATATTAATATCTTTGCCAACGAAATAAACAAGTTTATATATTCAAAATTTATAAGCGAGTTTACATGACAAAAGAAGTTTCTTTTATTGACCTTGGTTTATCCGAGGATATCCTTAACGCCTTAAATGATCTTGGTTTTAGCAAACCATCACCTATCCAATCTGAGTGTATTCCTCTATTATTAGATGGTAATGATGTATTGGGTATGGCACAAACAGGTAGCGGTAAAACAGCTGCGTTTTCAATTCCTTTTTTAATGAATATTGATGCAAATTTAAAAGCACCACAACTTTTAGTTTTAGCACCAACACGAGAATTAGCGATACAAGTTGCTGATGCTTGCTCTGAATATTCAAAATATATGAAAGGAGTAAAAGTTCTTGCTTTATATGGTGGGCAACGCTACGACGTCCAGTTACGTGCCTTAAAACAAGGTCCACAAATTGTGGTTGGCACACCAGGACGTTTACTTGATCATTTAAATCGCAAAACATTGGATCTTTCCAATCTAAAAGGTTTAGTACTTGATGAAGCAGATGAAATGCTAAGAATGGGATTTATTGATGATGTAGAAAGCATCATGGCAACGATCCCAGAAGATCATCAAACAGCATTATTTTCGGCAACAATGCCAGCACCAATTCGTCGTATTACTAAACGATTTATGCATAATCCAAAGGAAGTTCAAATTAAAGGGACTAATCAAACAGCACCTGATATTGATCAAAGTTATTGGCTTGTTCGTGGTATGCGTAAAAACGAAGCGATTGTTCGCTTCTTAGAAGCAGAAGATTTTGATGCCGCTATCATATTTGTTCGAACAAAATCAGCCACTTTAGATGTAGCTGATGTACTTGAAAAAAATGGTTATAGTTGCGCTGCTTTAAATGGCGATATGACACAACAATTACGAGAACAGACCTTAGATCGCTTACGTAACGGTCGGCTTGATATTTTAATTGCAACTGATGTTGCTGCTCGTGGGCTAGATGTTGAGCGTATTAGTTTAGTTATCAATTATGATATCACATTAGATTCTGAATCTTATGTTCACCGTATTGGACGAACAGGTCGAGCAGGTCGAGCAGGTCGAGCTATTTTATTTGTTGATAGCCGTGAGCGTCGTTTACTTAAGAATATCGAACAAACTATTAAAAAACCGATTCCAGAAGTTGGATTACCATCTAAAGAGCTACTCGAAAAACGTCGTTTAGTTAAATTTACTGAACAAGTCCGAAAACAACTTGAAAGTAGCGATTTAGACCAATACCAAAATCTATTAGCACAAATACAATCTGATAGCGGAGCTGATTTAGAAACAATTGCAACTGCTTTATTAAAATTAGCGCAAGGTGAACGCCCACTAATTTTACCACCAGATCCAGTATTTAAACCTGCGCGAGAAATGCGAGATCGTGATAGCCGAGGAGGCGAGCGTCGGTTGCGTGGTGATAACCGTGAATCACCCAAACGTCGAGAGCGCCGAGATGTTGGCGATATGGATATGTACCGCATTGAAGTGGGTAAAGAAAACGGTATTGAAGTTCGTCATATTGTTGGAGCAATTGCCAATGAGGGTGATATTAGTAGTCGGTACATTGGTAATATTAAACTTTATGATACTTATTCAACTGTTGAATTACCAAAAGGCATGCCGAAAGACATGTTGAAACATTTTGAAAAAGTAAGAGTTCTTAATCAACCAATGAAAATGAGTCTATGTACTGGCACAACGGCTGAAGCAAAGCGAGGCCGTAAAAGTGGCAAATCTGATATATCTGATAAAGGATTTGCAAAAAAACGTGGTCGCCCTTCAGCACCTAAATTTTAATGATGTTAACCTCTGCCATCTGGCAGAGGTAAATTTATCTCCTCTCATTTTGAACAACTACTAGCAAAGTCGTTCGCCCTATATGCCATGCAATATTGAGGCCATGCAAGATTGAGTTAGAAAATTAATGATATAACTTCAAAAGTTAATCAATACGAGGTAAGTATGGTTAGCGGTCTAGTTATTGCAAATAAGTAATATAGACATAATGAATTAGTCATAAATTTTTTCTGAGAAAGAAACTAAAATAAAACAATGTTAGTGTTTTGCCCTAAGTTAGGATTGAGAGTATACTGTTGCTAATATTAAACGGTAAACAGAGGTATAGCATGGCAAATTCCTTAAATAAATGTAAAGCTAATGAAACAGCAGCATGTTGTTGTGTGGATGTTGGTACAATAATTGACAACGAAGATTGTACTGCTGGGTATGAGCACGTTTTTGCAACAGAATCAGAAGCTCAAGCTAAATTGGCTTCATTAACACAAGCTGCAAAAAATGTTGAAACAGAACCATGCAAAATTGATAGCAATATTGAAAAAGTTAACGATGGATTTAAATTATCAGTAAAATTTACCTTTTGCTGTGGTGCAGAATCTATGATTTTTCAATTAAAATTACGTTAATTAACTATAGATGAAAATTAACTATAAATGAAAGTTTGCATTATGAGACACGGTGAAGCAGGGTTTTCTGCTTCATCGGATTTTAGCAGAGCCTTAACCAATTATGGCATAAAACAGTCGAATCAAGCTGGAATGTGGCTTAAAGAGCAAGGTTATCAATTTGAGCTTGGTTTAGTCAGCCCTTATTTACGTGCTCAACAGACATTTACTGCATTATCATCACACGTTAATGTTGTAAAGATTGAAACTGATCAGTTTTTAGTGCCCGGTGGTAACTCATCACATGCCGCTGGCATATTAACGATGTTGCTAGCTGAAGGCACTGAAAATGTAATAGTGGTATCACATCTACCTCTAGTGGGATATTTAGTTAATGAATTGTGCCCGCAAATCAATCCTCCTATGTTTCCTACAGCGGCAATTGCTTGTATTAATTTGTCGTTAGACTCTGCAGGAAAACTTGAATGGTTTTATCAAGCGGAGTAAAAAGACTTAATCTTTTTGATTTGCCATTAACTGGCCGAACTTTAATTGAAGCATCGGCTGGAACAGGCAAAACTTATTCACTCACCTTTATTTACTTAAGGTTATTACTTGGCATTGGCCAAAATAGCTACCCAAGACCTTTAGAGGTTAACGAAATTCTGGTAGTTACTTTTACCAAAGCGGCGACCCAAGAACTACGTTCTCGAATAAGGAAAAATATACAAGAACTACGAATTGGATTATTGGAAGGACAACATCAAGATCCTATTTATCAACAACTCATTGAATTAGTTGACGATCGAAAATTAGCGGTGCAACGACTTACCGTTGCTCAACAATCAATGGATGATGCGGCAATTTATACTATCCATAGTTTTTGCCAGCGTATACTCACCAGTCATGCGTTTGAATCTGGCGTGTTATTTGAGCAAAAGTTAGTTTCAGATGAATCACAACTAAAATTGCGAGTAACACAAGACTTTTGGCGCCACTACTTTACGCCACTGGATAAATCGCTTGCCTATTTAGTCCTTGCAACATGGCAAGATCCAACGGAATTATTGAAAGATATTACCCCATATTTAGGCTTAGATCTAAACGACAATAAACCGATAAATCCAGATATCACAGCTAAAATTAAAGCGTTTCATCAAATAAATTATGAGAAAATTGAAAATGTTAAGCAGTCTTGGCTAGCGTCGGTTGATGAGTTAGTCGATATCATTTCTCAATCAGGTGTCAGCAAACAATCATATAGCCGCCGAAATTTACCTAATTGGGTGACTAAAGTCTCAGCATGGGCAAATAATGCAACTCAATCTTTCCAATTACCTAATGAGCTCGAAAAGTTTAAGCAATCGGTTTTAATTGAAAAAACGAAAGAAGGAAAGAATGCGCCATACCATTTTGTTTTTGATCAGATTGACGACTTATTCAAACAATCGTTTGATTTACGTAGCCAAATTTTAATAGATATCGTCAGTGTGATTCAAAAAGATCTTTACAACGAGAAACTTAAAAATGGCGAAATGAGCTTTGATGATCTTATTGGGCAACTTAATCGCGCATTACATGCAAAAACAGGCGCACGATTAGCGAAAAGTATAGCTTCAAAATACTGTGTTGCCTTGATTGATGAATTCCAAGATACCGATCCCGCGCAATATCAAATTTTTAACCATATCTATGGTAACAAACAAACCGATCGAGGCTTACTGTTTATTGGCGATCCTAAGCAAGCCATTTACAGTTTTCGGGGCGCTGATATATTCACTTATTTAAAAGCTAAACAATCGGCAGGAGAAAATTATTTTACCATGGATGTAAACCATCGTTCGTCGGCAGCGATGGTTAACGCTGTTAACCAATTGTTTGCTAATTGCGATAATCCATTCATATTTGAAGATATTCCTTTTTTACCTATGGATGTAGCAAAACAGAATCAACAAAAGTCTTTGCAAATTAATAACCAAGAAATAGGTGCGTTAACAGCATATTTATTGCCTGACAAAATTACAACCAAAACAGATTATCAAAATCACATGGCAAATTGTTGTGCTGACCAAATTGTGACTTTGTTATCTAATTCATCAATATTAATTGATAATGAAAAACAACAGCGCCCCGTAACAACGGCTGATATTGCCATCTTAGTACGCACTGGGCGTGAAGCAGAAATTATTCAACAAAAATTGGCTAATTGTGGTGTTAAAAGTGTTTACCTATCAAACCATAGTAGTGTTTTTTCGTCAAATGAGGCAAAAGATGTATTGAACCTACTACAGGCCGTTTTAATGCCTGAAAACGAAGCAACACTAAGGTTAGCGTTGATGACGTCATTGCTAGGGCAAACCATGACTGAGCTAGAGCAAATCACTGACAATCAAGACAAATGGGAAAGTTTAGTTGAAGAGTTCAAACAATACCAAGCAATTTGGCAATATTATGGTGTGTTAGTTATGTTACGCCGAATGATGAAAAAACGTCATTTAGCTGAAAACATATTAGCTCACAAAGATGGCGAGCGAACATTAACCAACTTAATGCATTTGGGGGAATTACTACAAGATGCATCAAATGAATTAGATAGCCCACATGCGTTAATTCGTTGGTTTACAAAGCAAATAGTTAGCCCTGATCTTAACTTAGAAAATCATCAGCAACGCCTCGAAAGTGATGAAAACCTTGTTAAGATTATTACTATTCATAAATCCAAGGGATTGGAGTTCCCGATTGTTTGGTTACCATTTATTTCATTGTGTCGAATATCAGATAGCCAATTTTATCATGATAAAAATGATGACTATCAGCTAAATTATGTATGGCGGTTAACTGACGAGATTAAACAACAAATAGAAAACGAACGACTTGCTGAAGATTTACGATTATTATATGTTGCAATGACGCGCTCTGTTTACCATTGTTACATTGGTCTTGCCTCATTGAAAGCCAATCAATCTGCTATTAATTATTTATTAAATAGTGAATTAAGATCAATTGAACGTATGGCTAATTTAGTCGATGTACAATTACCCGTAGAGTGTAAGCAGTATATTCCCCAAATTTTGCCAAACCAAGTTTTGTCAGCAAACGTATTTTCGCGCAATATCTCAAGTGATTGGCGGGTCACAAGTTACACGGAATTACAAAAACATAATGATCAAATATTGGCTTACCATCCTGATATTATTAATGACTGGGACGAACCACAACTTGACACAAACAGTTCCCTGCCAGCCGATTTTCAATATGATATTCATCATTTTCCTAAAGGGGCATATGTCGGTACATTAATGCATAGCATTATGGAAGAGGTCACGCCAGATAACCTTGATGCATTATGCAATAACATGTTGACAAAGCTAAATTTAGAACCAGCATGGCATAGCGTAATAACTAAATGGATGCAGCAAGTATTGGGTACACAACTGCATAAGCCAAATTTAATCTTATCAAAAGTATTATTGGATCAACATATTAATGAATTGCAATTTTATCTCCCTATACGCAAAACGGTAACTAGCCAGCAATTAGATAGCTTATGTAAACGATATGATAATTTGTCAAAATTATGCCCAAAGTTAGACTTTGACGCTGTACAAGGCATGTTAAAAGGATTTATTGATTTAGTCTTTAAATTTGAAGGAAAATATTATGTGGTTGATTACAAATCAAATTGGCTAGGTAAGTGCGTTGAATCTTATCATCAAGCCGCTTTAGAAAAAGTGATGTGTGAGCATCGCTATGATTTGCAATATCAACTTTATTGTTTAGCATTGCATCGTTTTTTAAAAAATCGCTTAACAAATTACCAATACCAAACGCATTTTGGCGGTGTTTATTACCTGTTTTTGCGTGGCATGCCTGAACATGGCGTCTTTTACCATCGGCCTGAACAAGCCTTTATTGAAGAGCTTGATAAATTATTTGAAGGTGGAATATCAAATGAGCTATAAGCCGTAAAAAACGCTCAGTGTTGAAAATAGATTAAATAACTAAAAATAAGGCACAAATAATTAGTGCCTTATTTTTTATACCATTAGTTGTTTAATTAACATGAACGACCTTTTAAATTAAAAAAGACACAATTTTTGTAAAAAATATTCAGGAATCTATACCGTTTCAATATGA
>NZ_LZGX01000032.1:0-14466 GCF_001690825.1 Gilliamella sp. Fer1-1 | reverse complement strand
GGCGTAATATTTTAAAGTTAAAAAAGTCACTTTCGTTAACATAGACTTTACCCGTTTTACGGTTAAATATAATGGGGCTACCACGATGGGAAAAAGCGTTTTGATAGAACTCTGGAAGTGCATATGAATAGATAACAAATGAACTTAATAACATGCCAAATAATACTATAAAAAAAATCTTTAATTCAGATTTTTTTAGTAATATTGAAAAAAAATCAAAACTAAAAAAGACTAAGACCATAAACATTAAAATTAATGATATAGATAAACACAAATAAAGAATCTGATCAGAAGGAATCTTTCGAATAAAGGCGCAGTAGTTATTATTGGCATAACTTAAGCGACGATCATGCAGGGGCACACTATAAGGACCTTTATCCAAATCCCCAAACCAACCAAAAATTTGTGGACGGTATTTTGATGGCATTTTATTCTCCTTTTATTTATTCTTCCTGCTTCGGTTAATGATGAGCGGAATTTCGCCATCATCTTGTGCATTAGGGCTGATATTGATTTGATAGTTATTTATTAGATCATAAGCAAAGGTGCCCGCTACCCAGGTTATCAGCGTTAGATCACTACCTGGCTGGTTAGAATCAGTTTTTTTCACTTCAATTTTTTCAATATCAGTAAAATTAGATTGCTATACCACTTTGCCCATGCTTGCCAAACTGCAACGGCTTTTGGGCTATTGCGTTATATTGTGCCGTTGTTTAATTTCGGCGAGCTCTTCTAATGATGTAGCATTAAATGCTTCTACCATCCATTCAGGCCAGCCTTGGCCGTCAATTCTATGGGCTTTAAATTCCGCCTCTTGATCTGACTTATATTCACCATCATCAATATTGGCTGATTTATAATACACCATAAAACTATTAATCCATCCCCAAACAAATGTACTACCAGCGCCTGCTCGGGCAGGATCTAGCATGATATGATCAATCACTTGATGCGTACCGGGTTGGCACACCATTAACACGGTCGAGCTTAAAGCATTACGCGACATATTATGGATAATAACACCATGCAAATCATCCCAATCATACTCTTTTATTCGGCGTTTTTTGGGTTGTAAAAATACTACGGGATGGCGTAAAAACTTAAAGTTAAAAAAATCACTTTCATTAACATAGACTTTACTCGTTTTACGATTAAATATAATAGGGCTGCCACGATGGGAAAATAGATTATGATAGATTTCTGGAATAACAAAATACATAGCAATAAAGCATAAAATAACACCACTTAACGCAGCTAAAAACATGTTAGTTTCTAAAATTGGATCACATAAATAAGTCAATATAGATAATATAACCACTGCAGAGCATAAAAGAATAACAGCAATGATGTAAATACATAAATAAAAAACTTGATCAGAAGGAATCTTACGAATAAAGGCACAATAGTTATTATTGGCATAACTTAAGCGACGATCATGCAGGGGCACACTATAAGGGCCTTTATCTAGATCACCAAACCAACCAAAAATTTGTGGACGGTATTTTGATGGCATTTTATTCTCCTTTTATTTATTCTTCCTGCTTCGGTTAATGATGAGTGGAATTTCGCCATCATCTTGTCCATTAGGGCAGATATTGATTTGATAGTTATTTATTAGATCATAAGCAAAGGTGCCCGCTACCCAGGTTATCAGCGTTAGGTGGCTATCTGGCTGGTTAGAATCGGTTTGTTTTACTTCAATTTTTTCAATATCGGTAAAATTAGATTGTCATGCCGCTTTGCCCATGCTTGCCAAACTGTAACGGCTTTTGGGCTATTGCGTTATATTGTGCCGTTGTTTAATTTCGGCGAGCTCTTCTAATGATGTAGCATTAAATGCTTCTACCATCCATTCGGGCCAGCCTTGGCCGTCAATCCTATGTGCTTTAAATTCCGCCTCTTGATCTGACTTATATTCACCATCATCAATATTGGCAACATCACAAAAAAACATAAAACTATTGATCCATCCCCAAACAAATGTACTACCAGCGCCTGCTCGGGCAGGATCTAGCATGATATGATCAATCACTTGATGCGTACCGGGTTGGCACACCATTAACACAGTCGAGCTTAAAGCATTACGCGACATATTATGGATAATAACACCATGCAAATCATCCCAATCATACTCTTTTATTCGGCGTTTTTTCGGTTGTAAAAATACTACGGGATGGCGTAATATTTTAAAGTTAAAAAAGTCACTTTCGTTAACATAGACTTTACCCGTTTTACGGTTAAATATAATGGGGCTACCACGGCGAGAGAATAGATTATGATACAGTTGAGGAACAGCATAATACATACCGATACAACAGGTAATAAATCCAATAACTCCAATAAAACAAAGCATGCTACCACTATCAGGATGATCATAATCCATAATAAATGTAGGAAAACCAATAAGAAGTATTAATAAAACAATAACGACAACAAAATAGAGACAGGCATAAAAAATCTGATCATTATGATCCTGACGAATAAAGGCACAATAGTTATTATTGGCATAGCTTAAGCGATCGTCATGCAGGGGCACTAAACGTGGGCCTTTATCTAGATCGCCAAACCAACCAAAAATTTGTGGACGGTATTTTGATGGCATTTTATTCTCCTTTTATTTATTCTTCCTGCTTCGGTTAATGATAAGTGGAATTTCGCCATCATCTTGTGCATTAGGGCAGAATTAGATTGCTATACCACTTTGCCCATGCTTGCCAAACTGCAACGGCTTTTGGGCTATTCCGTTATATTGTGCCGTTGTTTAATTTCGGCGAGCTCTTCTAATGATGTAGCATTAAACGCTTCTACCATCCATTCAGGCCAGCCTTGTCCTTTAATAATTTGGTCTTTAAATTGGGTTTCTTGTTCCCATTTGTATTTGCCGTCGTTTAGGCCAGCTAATTTGTTCGCGCACATAAAATTATTAACCCAACCCCAAACCAGATAACTACCTATGCCGACACGTAATGGATCTAATAATATATGGTCGATGGTTTTATGGCTATGGGGCTTGCATACCATTAAAATAGTGGTGTTGAGTGAGTAGCGTGAAAAATTATGCACCACCACCCCTTGTAAATGGGCCCAGTCATATTCTTTAATGCGTTTTTTATTAGGGTGCAAAAAGGTTAGTGGATTGCGTAACACTTTAAAATTAAAAAAATAGCTTTCATTGATATACACTTTACCCGTTTTACGATTAAAAATAATGGGGCTTCCTCGGCGTGTAAACAGGTTTTGATAGATTTCGGGAATAATAAGATAAATAGCAACACAGCAAATAGTAAATGCTGATATACCTAATATGTTTATTTTTGATTCATTTTCAATATTAAATAAAAAAACTAATAGTATCCATAAAATGGTTGATAAAGTTAAAAAAATTAACACAATTAAATAAATACACAAATAAAAAATCTGATCAGATTTTGTTTTACGGATAAAAGCACAGTAGTTATCATTGGCATAGAGCAAGCGATCATCGGCACCCTTTAAATAGTTCCCGCCTTTGTCTAAATCGCCTATCCAACCAAAAATTTGGGGTTGATATTGTGATGGCATTGTTTTGCTCCTTATCTTAAATTTTATTGTTTTTAGTCACAATTAATGGCACGCCTTCACGGTTATTGTAAAGTAGGCGGCGTTATCCTTTCCCACCCTGAACTATTGAAATTTATTGTTTTATATGATGCCGTTGTTTAATTTCAGCGAGCTCTTTTTGCGATGTGGCATTAAACGCTTCTACCATCCATTCGGGCCAACCTTGTCCTTTAATAATTTTGTCTTTAAATTGGGTTTCTTGTTCCCATTTGTATTTGCCGTCGTTTAGGCCGGCTAATTTGTTCGCGCACATAAAATTATTAACCCAACCCCAAACCAGATAACTACCTATGCCGACACGTAATGGGTCTAATAATATATGGTCGATTGTTTTATGGCTATGGGGCTTGCATACCATTAAAATAGTGGTGTTGAGTGAAGAGCGTGAAAAGTTATGCACCACCACTCCTTGTAAATGGGCCCAATCATATTCTTTTATGCGTTTTTTATTAGGATGCAAAAAGGTTAACGGATTGCGTAACACTTTAAAATTAAAAAAATAGCTTTCATTGATATACACTTTACCCGTTTTGCGATTAAAAATAATGGGGCTTCCTCGGCGTGTAAATAAGTTATGATATAATTCAGGAATGCAAAGGTACAAAGCAACGATGCAAGCAATCAATGTAACTATCACTGTAATGAATATAGCTGACTCTGTTACAGGACTTAAATCCAAAATCAATGAAAAACCCAAATATATAATGGGTATTGAAAGAATTAAAACAATTATAAGCATAAATGAATAAAAAATTTGACTAGATTTTGTTTTACGAATAAAAGCACAGTAGTTATCATTGGCATAGAGCAAGCGATCATCGGCACCCTTTAAATAGTTACCGCCTTTGTCTAAATCGCCTATCCAACCAAAAATTTGGGGTTGATATTGTGATGGCATTGTTTTGCTCCTTATTTTAAATTTTATTGTTTTTAGTCACAATTAATGGCACGCCTTCACGGTTATTGTAAAGTCGGCGGTGTTATCCCTTCCCGCCTTAAGCTATTGAAATTTATTGTTTTATATGATGCCGTTGTTTAATTTCAGCGAGCTCTTCTTGCGATGTGGCATTAAATGCTTCTACCATCCATTCTGGCCAGCCTTGTCCTTTAATAATTTGGTCTTTAAATTGGGTTTCTTGTTCCCATTTGTATTTGCCGTCGTTTAGGCCGGCTAATTTGTTCGCGCACATAAAATTATTGACCCAACCCCAAACCAGATAACTACCTATGCCGACACGTAATGGATCTAATAATATATGGTCGATTGTTTTATGGCTATGGGGCTTGCATACCATTAAAATAGTGGTGTTGAGTGAGCAGCGTGAAAAGTTATGCACCACCACCCCTTGTAAATGGGCCCAATCATATTCTTTAATGCGTTTTTTATTGGGGTGCAAAAAGGTTAGTGGATTGCGTAACACTTTAAAATTAAAAAAATAGCTTTCATTGATATACACTTTACCCGTTTTGCGATTAAAAATAATGGGGCTTCCTCGGCGTGTAAAAAGGTTTTGATAGATTTCAGGAAT
This sequence comes from Gilliamella sp. Fer1-1, assembly GCF_001690825.1. Taxonomy (NCBI): domain Bacteria; kingdom Pseudomonadati; phylum Pseudomonadota; class Gammaproteobacteria; order Orbales; family Orbaceae; genus Gilliamella; species Gilliamella sp. Fer1-1. Next base: position 9,337 of record NZ_LZGX01000032.1, on the reverse strand, counting down.
AGATATATATAAAGCAACTAAAGAAGTTATTAGAATTGTTACAAAAGTAATGTATATCAAACTTTCATCCTTAAGATCTAAATCTAGAATTAATGAAAAACACATATAAATGGCTGGCATTAAAAGAGCAAAAGTAACTAAAAAAATGGATAAGTAAAATATTTGATCCGATAAAGTTTTACGGATAAAAGCACAGTAGTTATCATTAGCATAGAGCAAGCGATCATCGGCACCCTTTAAATAGTTACCGCCTTTGTCTAAATCGCCTATCCAACCAAAAATTTGGGGTTGATATTGTGATGGCATTGTTTTGCTCCTTATTTTAAATTTTATTGTTTTTAGTCACAATTAATGGCACGCCTTCACGGTTATTGTAAAGTCGGCGGTGTTATCCCTTCCCGCCTTAAGCTATTGAAATTTATTGTTTTATATGATGCCGTTGTTTAATTTCAGCGAGCTCTTCTTGCGATGTGGCATTAAATGCTTCTACCATCCATTCTGGCCAGCCTTGTCCTTTAATAATTTGGTCTTTAAATTGGGTTTCTTGTTCCCATTTGTATTTGCCGTCGTTTAGGCCGGCTAATTTGTTCGCGCACATAAAATTATTGACCCAACCCCAAACCAGATAACTACCTATGCCGACACGTAATGGATCTAATAATATATGGTCGATTGTTTTATGGCTATGGGGCTTGCATACCATTAAAATAGTGGTGTTGAGTGAGCAGCGTGAAAAGTTATGCACCACCACCCCTTGTAAATGGGCCCAATCATATTCTTTAATGCGTTTTTTATTGGGGTGCAAAAAGGTTAGTGGATTGCGTAACACTTTAAAATTAAAAAAATAGCTTTCATTGATATACACTTTACCCGTTTTGCGATTAAAAATAATGGGGCTTCCTCGGCGTGTAAAAAGGTTTTGATAGATTTCAGGAATAGATATATATAAAGCAACTAAAGAAGTTATTAGAATTGTTACAAAAGTAATGTATATCAAACTTTCATCCTTAAGATCTAAATCTAGAATTAATGAAAAACACATATAAATGGCTGGCATTAAAAGAGCAAAAGTAACTAAAAAAATGGATAAGTAAAATATTTGATCCGATAAAGTTTTACGGATAAAAGCACAGTAGTTATCATTAGCATAGAGCAAGCGATCATCGGCACCCTTTAAATAGTTACCGCCTTTGTCTAAATCGCCTATCCAACCAAAAATTTGGGGTTGATATTGTGATGGCATTGTTTTGCTCCTTATTTTAAATTTTATTGTTTTTAGCCACAATTAATGGCGCGACTTTACGGTTATTGTAAAGTCGGCGGCTTTATCCTTTCCCACCCTGAACTATTGAAATTTATTGTTTTATATGATGCCGTTGTTTAATTTCGGCGAGCTCCTCTTGCGATGTGGCATTAAACGCTTCTACCATCCATTCGGGCCAGCCTTGTCCTTTAATAATTTTGTCTTTAAATTGGGTTTCTTGTTCCCATTTGTATTTGCCGTCGTTTAAACCGGCTAATTTGTTCGCGCACATAAAATTATTAACCCACCCCCAAACAAAATAACTACCTATGCCACCACGTAATGGGTCTAACAATATATGGTCGATTGTTTTATGGCTATGGGGCTTGCATACCATTAAAATAGTGGTGTTGAGTGAGTAGCGTGAAAAATTATGCACCACCACCCCTTGTAAATGGGCCCAATCATATTCTTTAATGCGTTTTTTATTGGGGTGCAAAAAGGTTAGTGGATTGCGTAACACTTTAAAATTAAAAAAATAGCTTTCATTGATATACACTTTACCCGTTTTGCGATTAAAAATAATGGGGCTTCCTCGGCGTGTAAAAAGGTTTTGATAGATTTCAGGAATAGATATATATAAAGCAACTAAAGAAGTTATTAGAATTGTTACAAAAGTAATGTATATCAAACTTTCATCCTTAAGATCTAAATCTAGAATTAATGAAAAACACATATAAATGGCTGGCATTAAAAGAGCAAAAGTAACTAAAAAAATGGATAAGTAAAATATTTGATCCGATAAAGTTTTACGGATAAAAGCACAGTAGTTATCATTAGCATAGAGCAAGCGATCATCGGCACCCTTTAAATAGTTACCGCCTTTGTCTAAATCGCCTATCCAACCAAAAATTTGGGGTTGATATTGTGATGGCATTGTTTTGCTCCTTATTTTAAATTTTATTGTTTTTAGCCACAATTAATGGCGCGACTTTACGGTTATTGTAAAGTCGGCGGCTTTATCCTTTCCCACCCTGAACTATTGAAATTTATTGTTTTATATGATGCCGTTGTTTAATTTCGGCGAGCTCCTCTTGCGATGTGGCATTAAACGCTTCTACCATCCATTCGGGCCAGCCTTGTCCTTTAATAATTTTGTCTTTAAATTGGGTTTCTTGTTCCCATTTGTATTTGCCGTCGTTTAAACCGGCTAATTTGTTCGCGCACATAAAATTATTAACCCACCCCCAAACAAAATAACTACCTATGCCACCACGTAATGGGTCTAACAATATATGGTCGATTGTTTTATGGCTATGGGGCTTGCATACCATTAAAATAGTGGTGTTGAGTGAGTAGCGTGAAAAATTATGCACCACCACCCCTTGTAAATGGGCCCAATCATATTCTTTAATGCGTTTTTTATTGGGGTGCAAAAAGGTTAGTGGATTGCGTAACACTTTAAAATTAAAAAAATAGCTTTCATTGATATACACTTTACCCGTTTTACGATTAAAAATAATGGGGCTTCCTCGGCGTGTAAATAAGTTTTGATATAAACCTGGAACAACTGTTGAGTACATTGCAAAAATGCAAAGTATTGCACCTATTGCTATAATAATTAGCATAAACTCATCTTCTTTGTCTTTTAATTCTGAAAAAATAAGAATGCATAAATCAATACTAGCAATAGCTCCTACACTTCCAAGAAACATAGATATAATAAAAATAAATGAATAAAAAATCTGATCAGATTTTGTTTTACGAATAAAAGCACAGTAATTATCATTGGCATAGAGCAAGCGATCATCGGCATCGGTTAGAGAGTTGCCGCCTTTTACTAAATCGCCTATCCAACCAAAAATTTGGGGTTGATATTGTGATGGCATTGTTTTGCTCCTTATTTTAAATTTTATTGTTTTTAGTCACAATTAATGGCACGTCTTCACGGTTATTGTATTGCACAATAATTTGATATTTTACAATATTAAACACACCTATTGTGCCAGCGATCCATTTATTGATAATAAGCCCATTTTGCACTGGCTCGTCGCTATTAGTTGTGGTTTTATCAGTAAGATGATTGGCCGATGTGGTTAAAGTAAATTCGTCTGGCTCGTCAATTTTGCTATATTCGGGTATTGGGCGCCTAGTCAGTACGTCGATATTACGATCATACTTATCAAAATAGGCTTGTTTATCCGTCCAAATAAGATTGAGGTTACCATAGCTTTTGCTGATGGCTAATAACGTTATTTGTTGCGAGGTGATATGGTATTTTAGATCGATATATTTTTCGGGCTGTGGGTCTGGCTCGCTTTTTAGATTTGGGTAATCATTAATAAATAAGCGAATTAGAGCTATTGCACTTTCGCTTTGATTGTATTTGGCAAAATCGGGAATATCCAAATAAAAATAGATATGCCGTTGAAATGGATTTGGGGCATCGGGCTCAGGTACACCTGTTATTGATGGGGCATGATACAGCGGTTTTAAACGAATAAAGGTTTGAATATTATAAACCATAATCGCATAGTCGTTGAGCGCTAAACCAAAACCTGAGTGAGTGCTATATTCATCTTCGTGATAAGCTTGATAGCCTAAATAGTCCAATTCTTGTTGCTTACCAAAGCAGCAACGGTTTAACCAGTGCTGAATAGCAGTAAATTTATCATACTTTTTACTAAACATAATTGCGATTGAACCAGCAACCATTAAAATAGCCCCCACAATCACAGTTATCCATGAACCAACTAATGCTATAACTGCACCAAATCCTAAAAAAATAGAGCCTACAAACCTATACCCAAAATATTTTTTATCTTCCATATTTATCATATCAAACGAACTTTTTAGCTCACCGATCGCATCTAATACCGTGATCGTAGCCGTTGCTCCGGAAACGGTTTTACTAATTATAGTATTGAGCTTAATTTGTGCTTTGATTGGGCGCACATCTTTACCAGCGTTAATCGCTTCAGCCATTTGTATATTGAGTTTGATATTTTGATATTGGTTAGTTAAGTCGATGCCGGTTAGTACCAGTGACACCAGATCTTTAAGCATTTGCCCTTTTAGATCGGTTTCACCGTTACCTTCTTTCATTTCATCCCATTCTTTAAGCATATCACTAATGTTTATTAGGGTAAGGGTGCCTAATATACCGCTCACCACAAGATTGATACCAAAAGTTATGTTCCCCGTTTTGACGTTTTGATTAGCGGTTTGTAATTCTATCTTATTATAGATACGTTCTAATTCATGTTGCGCTTTGTCTATCACACCACCCGCTTTTGATATTTTTTCATTGATTTTAGCTTTAGCTCGCTCTAGGGCTTTATCACTGATTTTGCGTAATTTATCAGTGATTGACGCTTTGCCTTGATTCACTTTTTCTATATTTTCAAGCAGTGTTTTTTGTTTATGGATTAATTTGAAATAATCTTTATATTTTTGCTCCATAAATTGTTTTAAGCTGTATGGGCTTAATGTGCCATTAGTGTCGTTGATAAAGTCAACAAACAAGGTTTTACTGGCTTTATCAGGAAAGCATAGGGTAAATTTCGCTTTTTGCATTTTGCCCGAGCTGGTTTTAATTGGCTTTTCATCAATATCAAAACTTTCTAAAAAAGCAAGCTCATGCGGGTGATAGGCGCCACGATTGTAAAAACCACGATGCATTTGGGTTAATAGATTTTGAATTTTTACGATATTTTCTGGTCTAATTTGCACGTTTATTTCAACGGGTAGCGCCCCTAGTTTGGCGAGTTCATCAAATGCATTAAGTCGCATCCAGTGCGATTTTATCGGTTTAAGTAGGGTGTCTTTAGCTAGTGTTGCCTGTTTTTTGAGTGCCGTGCGGTTAAGTAAACTTTCACTATATTTGGTTGATGCGTGCGTTTGTTGTGTTGAATTAGCAAGGTTGGATAATTCTTTATTTACCGTTTCAAGGTTTTTATTTAATTCCCTATTCTTAGTTTCATAAGCCTTTTTTTCGCGTCTGAGTTTTTCTTGTGCTACGGGATCACTCATTGGAATTTGTTTTTTTTGTTGTTCAAGCTCGTCAATTTTTTGTTTATTTTGTTCAATTTTAGCTTCTAGCTCGGCTTTGTTTTTTTCTAAGGCATTTTTTTTATCGTTTAGATCTTTATCACCTTTTTTTTCTGCAATTGCTGTAGAGGCTGTACCAATAAATTCTGTTGCTTTTGATAACCAATCTTTTGGTGTTATCAATTCGTTAGTTTTTAAGTCTACGTAGACTGTTTCGTCACGATCAATACCTTTAGCGTTGTTATATTCGGCGATGTAATAGATACTTTCAGGATTACTGAGCAGCTCATCCCATAGGGCACTGTCTTGATCGAGTTTGATTTCGGAATGAGTGGTATCAACTAAAATAGAACCCACTTCTGATGCGTGCACCAATTGCGTTGTTTCAGTGCTAAAATCAAATTCACGTTGCCAAAAATGATTGGTGTTAACGCTTTGGGGTTTGGTTTCGCTAAATTGCGAGACAATGTCTTGTTTGCCAAATAACCAACGCAAATAGGTAAAATAGTCTTGTGACCATTCTTTATGGTAATCAAGCACTTCGTTATAGGCTGTTTCTAATTCCCCTTTAAAGGTAGCAACTTTACCTTGATCTACACAGCTATCAAAATCATTCAGTGCTTTGGTTTTATCTTCACTCAATTTGCCGATTTTATGGTGCATTCTTGCAGATGTTGGAATACCATTATAACCGACGGTATCATTTCCCGAATTTTTTACTTTTTTTATTTTTTCTTCTACGCGAGCGATTTCACGATCAAACGAAGTTACAATCGAGGTTCGGTACTGCTCCATTAATTGTAAAATTATCCGCTTTTTAAACATCACTGGCCGATAATAATTAAATTGATTTGTTAACACTGGGCTGATCGTTTGGAGCATGTTTTTTGCTCGTTGTTCATAGATTTTCGTTGCTTTGTCTAAATCGTCAAAACCATCAATTAATTCTTCTGCTAAATTCACTTCTTCCGCGGTTAATGGTTTTTTGTTAAACATATGTAGGTACGATACCCGTTGTGAGTTGAGCTCTTCAGCAATACCGAAAGTGTCTTCTAGCACTACGCCACACGATATTGGTTTACCCCCTTGGTATAATTGATTAGTATGTAGCACATATTTTAATTTTTGGTCTTGTAAACTGGTAAACGGATGTACCGATTCAAAATTATTAAGATGCCCATCAAAACGAAACTCCAGTACTTTACTGTTTTCATCTTGATAAGTCTGATAACTGCTACCAAAAATATCTTTAAACGGCACAGCTCGCTTGCCCGTTGCATCAGATGGTGAGCTTTTAAGTTTTTGTATATCAATTTTGGTAAAACGGGATAACACTTGGCTATCTTGTTCTTTTAGGTAATCGTCGAGAGTCTTTTTGGGCCAAGGCTGTGAAGAATAAGCCACCCATGCTTGAGTAAAGTCCCTATTATTAAGGTTAATAAACGATGCAGGAATGTTGTGGCAAGCATTTTTACACGCTTTTGATATCGGTCTTGGCTCTGTATTAGTTAGTTCAAGGAAGTTTTTTAATCTTAGTGCGCCATCAATGCATTCATACACATGAAGTATTCGGCTCTCAATATTCTCACCTTGTTGTTGCATCACATAAACATAGCCGTTACGCAAAGTGCGAAGTACATAGTCATAATATTCTAATTCTTCATCTGGCATGCGGTGTTTAAAATCTAATGTTTTAGTATAATTCGCCAGTTCTTGATAAGTGGGGTTAACCTGTTTAATTTTATTGAATTTTGTTTTTATCACGGCTTGACGCAGTAAAAAGACGGGTAATCCTACTCGTTCACAGGCAAGGCAACTACCTGAGGCTTCATTTTTATTTTCTATCGCAATGTTTGCTGTTTTTTTCATCTTATGCTCTTTAATGCTTGTCTTATTTGTTATTCGTAAATAGAAAGTGATGGGCTTTCAAGCTGAATCTGGGCGTCAATAACGTGTTTTGAGAATGTGCCCGGCTCTTTTCGCGCTTTGGCAATTTGTTCAAGCACGTTAGGATGCTGAGTAAAAGCAGTTTGGTACCTTAAGCCATTTAATCCCCAAAATAAGATATCGGTAGCCTCAGTTAAACCTAATTGATACGCTTGCTCAACCAGTTGCGTTGAGTGCAAAATCACTTGGTTATGGAGTGGTAGTGATTTTTGATCATCAAATTGTGTTCGATTATTGGCCCATGCATTAACAAGGGTTCGAATCATTTTGAAATGTTTTAAGCGTTGGCAATAATGGTGGCTCCAGCGGTCTTGCGTTTCAAGTTCACTATCGGCCGTAAAATGAATAAACTGCCCAGCATGAATTGATGGATAGTAATAGTTTTCAATTTGGGCAAATTGCGATTTTAGCCATGCGCTGTCTTCGTTGGTAGCCACTTCTTGCAAAAATTGCATGCGAAACGGTTCAAAGAAAGGATAATAAGGCTGTTGCAATATTTTAGCGATGTTATTACCAATAGTTATCAGCTGCTTTGCCAATATCGACGGTTTAAGGGGGCTAACAATATAAGCACAAATATAACGCTTTGACCAAAAACATTCGATTTCAGCTTGCTCACTGATGTCATCAAGGATCGGGCTGTCTAAAAATTCATTGGGCTCTGCCAGTTTAATCAGTGTTGGGCATATACTTGGATCATAATCTAAATCAGTGCGCAATACCTGAGTGAGTTTCTGTTCGCCAAATAGTTTATCTTCACCAAATTGATCCACTAATGAGTCGTGTGATAATGGGTTTATTGAATTAAGTGCCACTAAATTATCGACTAATAAATAGCGATATTTGTTAAAGTTATCTTGATTATTCAATTTAGTAATCATTTTCAATCCGTTTCTGCGCAGCGTTTTACATTCAGTTCACTTGAGTTTAATCTAATTGTTTGAGATTGGCTTGCTGGTCCCATCTTCTGCATGACATTACACTTAAAATAGGTATTATCTTGCGTGCCTAGTTCAATGCCCTCACTGCTGATTTTGATGTACGAACCGCCACAGATAAGCTTGATTTCATCGCTCGCGGTGATAGTGACCTCACCATCCACGCTATCCACTTTGATATCTTGCTTGGCTGCCATATTGAGGTTGGCATTTTGGGCTTGCACTGCAATATCGCCTTGGTTGGCAAACAGTTTCATGCCTGATTTATGAGCAAATAGTCCTATTGCGTCGCCAGATGATACGGTGATGTTTTTTAATGCGTTGATATCGGTTTGGTTTTCGCTGGTTAGGGTTAAGCTATTGCCTGTTGTCAGTTGGATGTTTTCTGGGCTGGTTAAGGCAATGCCTTCTTGCGCATAGGCCAGTAGGCCACTTTGAGTTAGCTGAGTTAAGTTGGCTTTAAGCTGGTCTTGACTGTCGGTATCCGCGCTGTGTGCGTCGGACTGGGTAGCGGCATTTTGTAGGGCTTTGGCAATCGATAAGGCATTTTCCAGTTGGTTTATTGCCGTTTGCATATCCAGTTGTTTGCCTTGCGCTTTCGGCTCGGTTTGCGTGGTTAAGTATAAGCCTTTGTTGGCAGCAATCGCGCCCCGTTCATCCGTCCTCAGTTCAAAGCCTTCACCACGTTGTGCTTTTTTTTCGTTAACAAGGTGACCTAAGTTAAGTTGGCTTTTGCCGTATTCGGTGGCGAGTTTGATATGCTCTTGCCCGCGTTTATCATCCATGCGTAATTTATTGTTGGCGGGGGTGCGAATGACATTGCGGTGTTTGTTTACCGTAGTCACATGGTCTGGGTGGGCGCTGTCGTGCATGGCATGGGCGATATACGGCCTATCTGGATTACCATTCATAAAGGCAATCGCCACTTCCGTGCCATCAATTAATGGGAAGTGAAAACCATAGGTGTTACCCGAATAAGGTTTTGCTAAGCGTACCCATAAGCTTTCAGTACCCTTTTTCCACGCTTTTAAGTCAAAGTTGAATTTAACTCGGTAGCGCCCGTGAGTGTCAATATAGCCATAGGTGTCATTATCAGGGCTAGTGACCCGTGCGGGTAAGGTGCCACTGACTTGTGGCCAGCGTATGGGCGCGGGGCGAT